>DTUY01000122.1 GCA_012963885.1 Candidatus Poribacteria bacterium
ACTAGACCTCTTGCATAAGTAGTAAAACTCATCAGAATTCTATAGCTGAGAGGCACCTAAATTCATTGAATACATGGGCTCAAAAATCTCCAAACTTCTGTTTCTTTGACTTATGCAAGAGGTCTACTATACTTTGTGTAATATTTACATTATATCAAAAAGGAAAAAAGAGAACAATCAAAGAAAGTATGAACAATATGGAATTAAGGATTTTAAGAAAAGGATTGCCGTTTTTGCCATTGATATTTTGGAGTTTCTACTCTAGACTGCTTAATCTGCGGTGATATCAGAACTCAATCTAATTATTTGATGTGGGAAAATATTGATTAAATTTTCTGTTCTTTTGATCGGCGCGCTGTTAATTGGTATCACCAAAGCTGGCTTTGGTGGAGGTGCTGGTCTGATCGTCGGGCCGATGTTGATGCTGGTCTTTCCGGCCAAAGAAAGCCTGGGTATGATGCTTCCACTTCTTTTTGCCTGTGATGTTGTATCCTTGTTCTTCTACTGGCGAAAATGGGATAAACTTAATATCATTTTCATTGTACCGGGGGCAGTTGTCGGTATTGGAATAGGATCAATTTTTTTGGGAAGATTTGACGATCGAATTTTAGCCAAAATGATTGGCATCACCGCCATCGGGTTTGCCCTGTTGCAAATTCTTCGACATCAGCTGATGCGGAGAAACAAACAGTTTAAAACGCAACTATGGCAAGGCATTTTAGTTGGCGTTGCCACCGGTTTCTTTTCAACAGTTGCACACCTTGGTGGTGTGCTGACGATGATGTTCCTGTTGGTACAACAACTTGAAAACCAAGTTTTCGTGGCCACGGCGGCGCTGATTTATTTTTCCATTAATTTGTTCAAGATCCCTGTGTACCTTAAGTTAAATGTTATGAATACAAAAATTCTTCTGCGGATTCTCCCTTTTCTCCCGCTAATAGCTGTTGGAACGATGCTAGGAGTTTATTTGAATCGTAGAACATCAGCTAAGATGTTTTCAAGAATTATTTTGACTATTGTGTTTCTAACAGGAATCAGATTGATACTTAAGTGAAGCAACCAAGAAATTCCGACGGATTAAGCCTTGCTTCTTTTATCGGTTGTTCCGTTTCCCAGATGCACTACCTTTCGGTCATCACCACAGACAACGAAAAGTCTTTCGGATAGTTTATTGGCGGTATTCAATAACCATTTACCGAAAGCGTCATTTCTCCAATTATCAGGTGTATCCGGATCGCAATAAGCCACAATATCCTCATCGTAGTGGTCCGTCAAGGATAGAACGACCTGCGTTTTGTCCGGTCTGAATTCCTCTGGGATTCCGTCCAGCTGAAGCCAGAGGCAATCGAACTGATGACAACTGAACGGCCTATTCTGATAGATCTGGCAACCCTTCCCAACGTTACAATTGTTGCACCATTGATTGGCTGGTTTCTGGATTTCCGGAATCCCAAGAAGTTTGCAGCACATGGTACAACTACCGCATTCTCTGTTCATGTCCATTTAATTCAGCTTTCCTTGTTCACGCATCTGAGAACCGTAGATTTCCAGTTTCGATTCCTCCTGATTTATCAATTCAATCTTATCAGAAAGGCATGAAGCTATACGGTCGAAACGCTCTGTACTTCTAAGTCCCATGATCGTGAGATGAACGGCTGGATGATTGAGAACATAGCGATAAAAATGTTCCTCAGGTGGAGTTCCTGTTTGACTGAACAATCGGTCGTTCCGCGAAGCGTTCATGATAACCACACCAACATTTAGATCTAATGCTTGGGGAAAAATGGCTTCTTCCGGTTCCTTCATGGCACAATTGTACCAACACAAGACAGTATCGAATAAACCGGTGGCCACCGCCTGTCCGATCTGTTCCCAGTCATGCCCAGTCACGCCGATGAAGCGAATCAAACCTTCTTCCTGTGCTTTCTGGGCAGCTTCCACTGCACCACCGGATGACAACGCCTGTTCCCGCTCAACTGGTGTATTGAGATGATGTAACTGGTAAATGTCGATATACTCGGTTTTGAGTAGACTCAAGGAGGTTTCCAAATCCTTACGAACCCCTTCAGCGCGACGAGCTGCGGTCTTGGTGGCTAAGATGAGTTGATCGCGTCGCCCTTGAATGGCTTGACCAATTACCTTTTCGTCTTCTCCATCCCTGTAATTACGCGCGGTATCCATGTAATTGACACCACAGTCTAGAGCTGTGCGGTATCCGTCTACTGATTCGCAGTAGCCCCCCCCAATGCCAAGTCGGGTTACTTTCAGCCCTGTTCGACCAAGGGTTATTTGTGGAATATCATAGGTCATAATCAAAGATCTCCTTTAATCCAAGGCGGATTCAACTCTGAAACCAATGCTGACACCCCTTGACCGATATTTCTTTCCCTTTGTTCTCAGAAACTTATAGATTCTACCACCGCTCTTCTTGATGGCCAAACTTCCCCACTAGCCCTTTGCATGGCTATTGCCTGCCAACTCTCTACAGATGGTGCTGGGTGAT
>DTUY01000123.1 GCA_012963885.1 Candidatus Poribacteria bacterium
GGGTATGAGCAGACATAAAAAAAATCTCCTAATCAAAAAAAGTTGTTGATTGGAGACTCTCAATCCATTATAATAACATTTGTCACGACGTTACTATAAGAGATCACAAGTCTCGTTTGCCCCTACTCATGTGGGGGCTTTTTTATTGTCCCTCCATTCTATACCATCCCGTCATTTAGATCAAGAACTTTCTTCACTACCATATTGATGCGTAACTGAAATATAGTTGCTACGTTTGTATGGTTAAACATTTCCACAAAACTGTTAAACGAAGTTAAATAACGTTAAACGGAAGTTAAACACATGTCTAACGAAGTTAAATTAATAGGATTTAAAGCCTCCATAGATTTACAAGAAGACTTAAGGAAACATGCAGAATCACTAGATCTGTCCGTATCAGCATATCTTCGGCGGATAGTAGAAAAAAGTTTAACCGTAGTTAAACCAGACGCTAATTCGGTTAAACCTGAAGAAGAATCCGTTAAACCAACAGAAACAGAAGAATTCATTCTGATAAAAGAACAGATTAAGATAAAAGACGAACAATTAGATGAAAAGGGGAAGCAAATTGATCACCTTCACCAAATTGTAGCCATGCAACAGAAAACTATAGAGAGTGTTACCGAAAAAAATAACTTACTACTTGAAAGTAAAACTCGTTCATTTTGGGGTAGACTCATCGGCTCATTTGGAAATTAATCACAACTATATGGTTTTTCTAATCTCAAACAGCATAGACCTAACTAACCTAACAGACACGTGAACGTGTGAAATCTGGCATTTTACAGATGAGCGTTCATTTCAGGTAGGGTTGAAGGTAATTAGTTAAGGATGGGAATAGCACCAAGTGTGCTAGAGGAAAGGTATGAGCGCAATATTCACTTAGCTTGTGCTATAGTGGAGACAAGATCCTCATCATGAAGGTGAATCTGATGGTTCAGAGATTATTTGCTGTGTTGTTGATGGTTGGCTTGGTAGGTTTGATTCCTGCGGAAAATACTCAGGAAGTGATTGTTGCGAATGCAAAGGAACTGAAAAATTACGGCAAAGAAGATCACTCGGCAGAAAGACGATGCCAAAATGATGCTAATCCCGCCAACAGCAAAGTTTAGGCAGGATTTGATATCGAGGTGTTCAATACCACGTAAAAATGCACGGTGCAGACGCAACCTGCCCACTTCTGGAATAAGAAATGAAAGTCACAGCAGTAACAACACTTTCTGTTGATCGATTCAACTACGTTAAGGTCGAAACCGATGAGGGTCTCGTCGGAATCGGAGAGCTTCATCCGGCATCGGGTACTGGTGGAACCCCTTTCTTACCAATAGCCGGTGTCAAATACTGTGCCGAGTATCTGGTTGGTAAAGACCCCCTCCGCATAGAACAGCACTGGCAGCACATGTTTCGTCGACAACTGTTCAGGGGGGGATCTGACGCAATGGCCGCTCTGGGAGCCATAGATATCGCCCTCTGGGACATCAAAGGTAAGTCTCTCAACAAGCCTGTATACGAATTACTTGGCGGACCCACCCGCGAAAAAGTGCGGCTCTATACGCATCTCAGGGGAAGCTCACCTGAAGAGCTGGCCGAGCAGGCATCAGCAACAGTGGAGAAGGGTTTTACTGCACTCCGTTTATATCCATTCGGTGGCTTTGGGGTCTTGGACTTCGAAGAGGGGCTGGGACTTGAGAGCATGAGTTTCACGGGGATGCAGAACAATGCTGTTGCACGGGTCGCAGCCGTGCGAGAAGCTGCTGGTCCGGATGTTGACATCATGATCGATGCTGTCAACCGCCTCAGCCCGGCTGAGGCAATAGCAGTTGGGCGTGCTCTAGAACCGTTCAACCTGTATTTCTTCGAAGATCCGATCGAACCGGAAAACATGGATCAGTGGCGCTGGGTTGCTCAACAGCAGCCAATTCCACTTGCAATGGGAGAGCGTCTTTATACGATATACCAGTTCCGGGATCTGCTTAATCACCAAGGCGCGGCGTATCTAAGACCCGATCTCTCGCTGGCCGGCGGAATTACCAATGTGAAAAAAATCGCAGGTATCGCAGAATCAGCTTATGCTGGCGTGGTACCGCACAATCCGCTCAGCTGCGTCCTCACCGCTGCGTGTGTCCAGATCGATGCAGCCACACATAACATCCCTGTTCAGGAGTATCCACCCGACGATGATTCCGGCATCAAGGCCGAGTTGGTCAAGGAACCCCTAAAAAGAGATGGCGGATACCTGCTGATTCCGACCGCACCGGGCATTGGTATTGAATTAAACGAGGAAGCATTCAGACACTATCCGCCGGTTCCGTATGAACGGCCCGCACTGATAAACCCCGATGGCTCATTGAGAGAATACTGACCGAGGACTTGGATCAGCTAGTTCCTTCATCAACTTCTCAGACAATTCACCCCCTACTCCTTCATCCAGAAAAGCCACAAAACCTGGATAATACCCCCTTTAACCAGAAACAAGTACCATACCATGGTTATATACGGTGGA
>DTUY01000124.1 GCA_012963885.1 Candidatus Poribacteria bacterium
GGAGGCTCGCTGTGTCAGCCGGATCCTTAGGGAAGGCTCTATCTCAAGAGCGACAGGATATTCTGTGATATGGCTGAGGCTTGGGCTAGCATGGCCGTCGCTGATTGGGCTAGTATCTGGTTCTTAGCTAGATCCGCTGCTTCAGCCGCAAAGTCAGCATCCTCTATAGTTGATCGTGAGGCTTCGATATTCTGCGTTTGGCTGGTCAGGTTGGACATGGTGAAAGCTAAACGATTCTGAATACTACTGAGGCCAACTTTTTGATTGTTGGTAAAATCGATAGCTCCATCAATAGCACGGATGGATTCTCGTGCTTCATCTACATTAGCCACATCCGCGTTACTAATTTCCAAAATATAAGGCTTGGCTGACTCAATTGAAATACTTATATTGCCTTGTACATCATTATCCGTGCCAATCTGAAAAGAAAATTCAGCAGGTTTAGCAAAATCGGGTGCTAAGGCTGAAGCCATATTAATTCGCCCAATTGTGCTATCCATCATCCATTCGATTTTGTCTGATGCGAATCTTATAACCTCTCTAACCTGATCAGGCGTTAAGTCTGGATTTTGTGATAACACCAGACTAGCTAAACCTGCGACATGTGGTGAGGCCATTGATGTTCCCTGTTTACTAGCATAGTTGTCATTGGGTACTGTACTTTGAATAGAACTTCCTGGTGCAGCAATTTCAACCCAATCGCCGTAATTTGAAAACCATGACTTTTCATCATTACTATTGGTAGAACCAACACTGATAACATTTGGGTTTGCCGCCGGGTAATATTTCGAGTCCATGTTAGGATTTCCTGCCGCGGCAACAAGAGTAACACCTGAATTATAGGCATAGCTAATTGCGGCTTCCGTATGCGACAGCCTTCCTCCTGTCAAACTCATATTAATAACATCTGCACCAGCGTTGGTTGCGTATTCAATCCCCCTGGAAACACCAAAAGTTGTTCCAGGTAAAACTCTAACCGCCATGATTTTTGCGTGCCAATTAGTGCCCGCAACTCCTTTCCCATTATTAGTTACTGCAGCAATGGTTCCAGCTACATGTGTGCCATGACTACCCCCATCATTTGGATCTGAATCATTAGCAGAGAAGTCCCAACCATAATAATCATCTACATAATTGTTATTGTCATCATCAATACCGTTCGAGGGGATTTCACCTTGGTTAGTCCACATATTCTCTGCTAAGTCTTCATGATTGTAATCTACTCCTGTATCAATAACAGCAACAGTAATATCGGGATTTCCTTTCTCGAATTCCCAGCCTTGTTCTGCGTCTATCTTAGTAAGTCCCCATTGAACCTCTAACAAGGGATCGTTTGGTTGACTGCTTTTTTTTACAATATAATTGAGTTCTGCGGACTCAATTATCGGATCGTCGTTCAGTTCTTGAATAATTTCGGCCACTTGTTGGTTAGGTGCTAATTTTAATTTGTAAAATTGGCTTAAGGGAGAAATTTTTGTGGTAAAAACGGGATCTATCTCGATAACTTGCATCTCTTCAAAAAGCTGATTAATCTGGTTCGACGAAGTTACTATCGACTTATTATCTCCGTTTATGTCTATGTTGCGATTGTCTAGTGTATCAGTTGAGAAGCGGACAATAATCTCATTAGAAACATGCGGCATATCCGATTTCTCACTGGTTTTCTCTAATAAAGTGGTACTTATAGGAATACTGGTAGATTCGGACTTGCTGGCGGTAGCATTTGAAGCTTTATAGCTTTGACCAGAAAGAAAATCCATTTTAGGATTAAAGCCCTTAAGCAAACTAATACCATTATATTTAGTCGAATCTGCTATTCTTCCAATCTCATTTTTCGACGCCTGAAACTCCAAGTTGATACTGGCTCGATCTGTATCATTAAGTGTATCTGTTGAAGCCTGTACTGCCAATTCACGCATTCGACTCCGTATATCACTGATGTCGTTCAAACCATTCTGCGCTGTCTGAATCAGGTTATTGGCTTGCTGCGCGTTTTCATTGGCTTGTTTCATGCCCCGTATCTGGTTGTTCATCCGAGTACTAATAGCTGACCCGGCAGAATCATCAGCTGCTTTGTTAATGCGCAGACCAGAGGATAACCGCTCCAATGTTGTCTGGATTAATGGGATTCTGCAAGATCATGATTTCACCATCGTGCTGATAACTATCTAAATTGGCACATCGCCACTCAAAATCAAACAAACTGGTCGGTAGTGAGTTGCAAATCAACTCCAGTTTTTGCTGGAAGAACCGCTGTAGGATTGGAGTTTCGTACGACTGTGCTAAAAAACTGAAAAGGTGATGAATTCTATCCATCGCCCCTGCTTGCCAATAGGCGGTTATTGCCTGGTTAGCCCAGCCGATGGACTGTTGTGACAGCCTTTGATTGATTGGCAGACTCCTAATCATTTCCAAAATGGTATCGCCTGCCTGCCGATATTTACCGGCCCACGCCAGTAGTTGAATATAACAGTTCTTTTCACTGTCAATTTTCAATCGATGATAGATACTGGTGTCTTCAGTTAAACGCTGTGCCATCGAGGCTAAAGCAGGAATTTGCCGTTCGGCCATCGACCAAAAATACAAATTTTCACTTTCAACTTGCCGCGAACGTAAGGCAAAGCCAGCTAACCAGCCGGAAAAGCTATCGATCAGCGGATAGGCCGACCCACCGTCCGGCCGCATTCGGCATAGCTCTGCTACATCGTTGGGTTGGAGGTGACGGGTGATGGATTCGGTGACCCGTTCCAAATCCTGGAACAGGGTCGGCTCTCGCATCACCGACCGATCGCTGAGATACTCACTACAGAAAAACCAGCACATGGCAAAGACCGTCTGGCCCACTGCCTGACCGCTATCGATCAGGCAGTGGGCCAGGTCGGCAACCGCGGTCGAAACAGCCGGAAATCCTCTTTTCTGCCCGCCGATTAACCCCAGCCAGACGGCGGTGCTTTCGATGAGCTCCCCCAATCGGATTTCCGATCGGTTGATGAGCGACACCAGCTCTTTCACCACCAGTTCCAGACTGATTTCGTCTGGCGAGACTTTGGCTCGCATGGTCTCTTTCAACAGGTCGTGTGAAAAGCGACAGGTAGAGTAGTAGACGTTTTGCCAGGTTGGTTCGCGCTCAAAAAACGGCCGTTGTTCGACCCGTGTCAGGTCGTGGTTCCAAATCATATTTCTGACCTGGCTGACTGTGACGCTACTATCTGCTAGTTGGCTGTGCAGGACGGCGGTGACCAGGTAGAGTGAAGGTTTGACCGTCGTCTCTCCCACCCAGTGGACCGCCGTGGTCAATTGGCGAAGGTGCGGCTCCTGGTTATGCACCATGCCCTGGTAAATGGTTTCGACCGTCTGTCGATAAATGGCGAAACCGGCCCACAGCCGCCGGTTGGTCAACGGATTACTCCCTTTCTTGGCGGGAGAATTGTCGGTGATCGTCATATTATACAGCAGTTCAACAATAGGGTAGGCAAGTCGCTCATGCTCAATCCACTGTTTTCTTAATAGTACGTTGATGCAGAACATGACCCAGATCAGCAAGACGACAAAAGCCGTCCGGCAGACGATTGGCACTAGCCAAACGGTTAGGTGTCTGGAGAGGTAAAAACTGGACTCGCCACTATAAAAGGGGGTTAAAATGCCGGTATCTTTGACCACTAACCAGTCCGGCAAATAGTGGCTGAACAGAGTAATCCACTCGTTTTCGTTGGTAGCGTACCAGGTTCTGGTACTCATTAGAGAGACCAAGCACTGCATCATATCGTAACCGCAGAGGGCGGTCGAAGTACATAACATGGTATATATGGTCAGCAGTTCGCTCTGTCTCAGGGCGTTGTGGGACGAATACTGGGCCCACAGCCGGTTACCGGCAACCAGGAGCAATAAAAAAAAATGACGTTAAACAACAGGGTCAGAATGGCGGGGAAATTCATCAGCCAGACCAGCGTCATCTGTATATGCCAGTAACTGTTTAGCGGAATCAGTAGTGCACCGATCAGTACTGACCGCCAAGTAGCAAAAGATTGGTCATTCATATGACTCAAGTTTGACATGGCGAGACGGCCCTTATTACCGCCATGGGTTCATGGTGCAGCCACCCACTGGTAACAACCGGAGATAATGCTATTGTGGACAATTGGTATTTCTGATAGAATATGATTTTTCTTAATAGAAAAAGGCTGTATGCGTAAACAAATTCTCAGTGGCCTTTCTGTGGATCAAATGTCAATTGAGCCAATATTTTTACATAAAGGGATAACATGAAACAGTATCGAGTTGCCATTTTAGGTTGTCGATCCCGTGGAACCTCCGCCGCTAGGGTCTACTACGCACATCCACGAACCCAGGTTGTCGGGTTGTGTGACTTACTCGAAGATCGGCTAAATACGTTAGGAGACGAGCTTAATATTGACGCTCGATTTACCGACCTGGACGAGATGATCCGTCAGACCCAACCGGATCTCGTCGCTATACCAGTGGCGCCTGCTTTGCACGCGCCACTGGCCTTGCGGGTGCTGGAACACGGCGTCAACATCGAAATCGAAAAGCCGATGGGATTGGATTTAGAAGAAACGGATGCCGTGATGAATAAAGCAGCTGACAAAGGAGTTCAGGTAGCCGTGCATCATCAATGGCGGCTCAGTGCCTGGAACCAGGCCATTAACCATGCTTACCAGGCAGGTCAGATCGGTGAGTTGCGCTACATCTACGCCAGTGGCAAGGGCTATTACGGTGGATTTGGCCTGATGGAGATCGGCACTCATCTGCTAACCCATGTGATCAAGTTTGGCGGCGACTGCCGGAGCGTCACGGCCTACGCTACCACACGTGGTCGTCCGATTACCCCGCAAGATGTTTTACCCGCGCCACGTGGCAACGGCATTATTGCCGGCGATCGGGTTAGCGCCTCCTTGCAGTTCGACAATGGTGTAACCGGCACGCTGTTGCAACACCAATTCGACAAAATCAACTTAGACGCCCATGTGGTTGAACTCTGTGGTACTGAAGGCCGCTTGATGTGGCATCCGCGTGGCGCTTGGTACCTGGCCAATCCCCATGTTCTTCCAGCTAACCGGGATGAGTGGCAGGCCTTGGAACCGATCTATCCGGACAGTTTCGAGCAGGCTTTGGAACAGATGCCGCATGGGGGGGGGTTGAACGAAGGCGATTACTGGTTTGCAGAAGAATACGTTAGCGCTCTGGACGAGGGACGGGAACACGAATGCAGCGGCGCGGCCGGACGCCACGTGATCGAAATCATCATGGGCATTTTTGAGTCAGCAGCCTACGGCACACAAGTCGATCTGCCCCAAGCCAATCGGGTACACCCGTTGCTGCGCTGGCGAACAGAGAACGGGTTAACCCCGCCGGAGCCAATGCCAATGCCTGACGACGAGTGGTTGGCAGAGGAAAACAGGCGCCTGGTTAGCTAGCGGCTCTAGGTTTCGCCCCTTTGCAAAAGGAACCCCCTTAGTAAAGGGGTGAATGGTACAGGCCGAAGAAACAGTATCTAGATACTGTTTCTTCGGCCGGATATATTCTGCTGGCGCGCTTTGATCGTCGGAGGAGAGCCTTACTGTAGGGGCAAAGCAAATTCCTCTACTTACTTTCTGAAGGCACATACCGAATTGTAGCTATTCTGCTCCATCTGGAGATGATGTGGTCTGCTTTGCCCGAATCCCGATTCAATAGATTAATTCTGCCATCTAACTTCACTCAAATTGTACAAGTGCATCGTAGGTGGTGATAAGTTCCATGAATAATAAGATTATTCGAAATGGCACTAGGATAGATTAAACGTAGCCCTCAGCCAAGCCCTTGCTGTAATCCCAGCAGGCGGTCGTGGCTCTCACCTCAAGCATCACACTGATAATCGGTCGAAACCTACCGTTCCTATTGCTGGTAAATTCAGGACCATCGGTTTTCCCCTCTCCAACTGCCTCAACTGTGGTATTCGCCGTAACGGTGTGACCACGCAATACCGTTCACATATTTCCCCTTTGGCCGCCCGTCGTCGGTTCAAATAACCCCTGAAACCTGCCAGGCCATTAATCTGCTTCTCTTTGCCGTCACTGTTGCCGCATGGTGTTTTACCCGGCCATGAACCTAGCCTTTAGCGGCGATGCCGGTGTCACTCGTCCAAGAATTGGAACAGACGCTACTGCCAACTTCTAGCCGTCGACAGATCCGGGGTAACAATGTCTTAGCTTCTACATCCGGAACCACTTGGGCCCACACTGGTCCGCCAGGGCAGAGAATGCCGCAAACTAGCCTCTGGGAAGTTCCTCCGCTAGGTTTGGTTACACCATTTTTAGGCAGTGTTTCTTGTTCTTCCATTGTCCGCCTGAATAAGTCTCATCTCTTTCAACGGTGGCGGAAAAAAGATGGGGTATATCTCTGTCTGGCAAGCCAGACGAGCATAGGGTTAAGGCGGGCAAGACTGGCTTGGCTTCAATCCCTGTTTCTTGGGCCATGGCAACCACAGGTAAGCCCGGCCAAAACCGGTGCCAAACCTGCCCCATTCTTGGCGTGATAAACGTAGAGGAAGTCTGCCCGGCATCCATTGGTAATGACAAACACGGCAAGGCACCTGTTCTGGTCGTACAGAGTACAATTTCTGGCCACCAGACCTTAAGACTTTCAACCGCTTGGCCATATGAGTGATCTAACAACATTAGTGCCTAAACTGCTACTTCACCTAAATAGTTACCTCTCCACCGTATAATGTAGATATTCAGTATGGCAATCATAATGATAAAATGACTTATCAGGATTATCTGGTTTTTACGGCGAAATGGTTGAAAAAAAATGCTATCAAGTAACATAAGCCTGATGGGAGATTTTGTCTAAACGCACCACTTGACAAGAATAAAGGCGGACAACAGAGTGTTTGTGCTGATCTTACGATAATAGCTAAGGAGATCGGCTGGAAATATCACTCAACGGTTATCTGGAACGAGCAAAACATTTCGAGACGAACTGCATGGGGTTCTTGGGTGAGTGCGTCAGCACCTTTTATGTTATAGCGCCTGTAGAGATTATTGTTATTCTTTACAAAGAGGAGGAAAAAGGGAAGTGGGAGCCAATCGTCTCAGCTCTCAGCGGACCAATCAGCCCAAGGGGCTCACGGCCACGGGCTGTCAGTCAGTCGAAAAGGTGACAGACAAAATCGATATCAGGCGAAAATGAAGGAATAAGAGCATCTGACATTACCATTACCAATTATAAGAAATTGACGGCAAACAGATAGGAGATCAATGGTCCCGGGATTGCAACCACCAGTCCCAGTCCAGTAGATGGACGGGGCAAGTTAGCAACCATATGGGGAAATCTAAAGCATGAGAGGTAATTGAGGGAAAATGGGTTACTAGTGGCCTTGGAACGAGCTAGCAACTTCATCAGACTCGTTTATTCGGTCTAAGCCTGTCTACCTTTTCCATTCCTTTCCCTAGGGTTAAAACTGCCCCTGCTATCATCTTTTTAAATTCCTAGTCCAGTTATTAAAAAAGCCCTCTTGCTCAAAGACAACAGGGCTTTTAATAGGTTGATATGTGGTTGAATTACTTCAGATTCCACACTCGGCCGGTGGTTAATACTTTTAAACCTGCCCCCAGATCGCTGCCAATTTCCCTCCGGCTTCAATCGCCGTCGCCGAAGCCATCACATCTTGCCATGGAATATTTTTGCCACTCGCATCCGCCTGATGAAAATCATCCACGTTGGGGTGTCCCCAACCACCGTCATGTAGATCCAGAATTTCTAGCTGTGCCTTTTCTCCTTTAAATTCCGCTATACTCCACTCCTGACGGCTCATAGTGCGGTCTACAGCACCAACCGAACCACCCAATTGCAAAGAAGGGCCTACCTAAGCTGTCAAACAGTTGTCACCGGTGACGAACCTGTCACAGGATCAGATTGATTAATGGCTTGATTATCGAGTGGCTTTGATTTCACCCCAGATTGTAGACAGTTTAGCCACCGGTTCAACAGAAGTCTTTAATCCTGTAATCAATCCTTTTTCAACTAGCCAGTTCTTGATCAGCTCTGTACACGCGGCTCCTCGGTCAATAAAGTTATTCCCCCATGCTTGATTGACGATGGCTATGTAACCATCCGTATCCTTGTTGTGAAGGACTATGGGGTCTGCTAGGCCCCCTGCATTTTGGTCATCGACGCCTTTTACCGAGGCGAATATCGCGGCAGCTTCCCACGGCTCTTCAATAGCTTCGATATTGACAGGTCGATTGGATCCAACCTGATCCCCAAGACTGGGTATAAACTTCTTACCTGTATTTGTGACCTTCATCACGGTGTCATCTGCTCCCACGATAATATTCTCAGGAAGATCCAGAATGTTTGCGGCAGCCACCTCTCGATTTCTGATTTTGAATCCTTTTTCGAAATTGCCCCAGGCGAACCAGTCGGCAACATTAATAATCATGTTTCCATCATCGAGCCATTCTTCAGCGCGAGAGCCATCCGGCTTCTTGTTCTCAAGTGGATACAAGGTACTGGGTGTGCTTCCGTTGATCCAGATAATGTCGAGTTCGCCATCACCCATATTGGCATCCGCCCATTTCCCAAGTCCATCAAGATTGTCATCAGCGAACTTCTGAACATCTTTGAACAAAGCTCCAGTATTCTGGATTATGTATTCAACATCCTTGTTCATTGTTTCGGCGTCATACGCGCCGCCCGGAACCGCTCCGACGTAGAACGCTATGTCAGAAGCCATGGCAATAGTACCAAATGCAAAGACAAAGATAGCCGTCAGGATAAGTGTCTTAAACTTGCTAGAAATCATAATTCTAATTCTCACCTCATAGAGTTAGTAATCTGGTTTTTTGCAACACCAAATGGACGTATATCATTCTTATTCCAATAGATTTACGATGGCGCTTACAGGTAGATTTACGATGGCGCTTACAGGCTGAAATAGCAGTTGTTCCGCTACCCATCTTCAAATCTTATAGATACCAAATAGTCTGCTTCAACTTCGAATTGCTTCCGATATTCTTCTTCCATTCTAAATCAGTTTTTCGTCATTGTCAACTCGAATTGATATAAAAAAACTGGTTTTTCTATAGCTGGTATTGTTGTGTCAGCTACACTGTTTGGTAAAACTTGCAGCTTCCTGCCGTTGGGCTGTTAGGTCGTTCAAGCGGAGTATGGACTCTGGATCCGTTTTGTCACCCTGACTGGCCACCTCGCAACTGAGGCTCCAGCGGGGGAGTCTTGGCTTCCACGGCGGACAAAACTTCGCCACTAACGCGCTAACAGCCCAACGGCAGGAAGCTGCTCGATTCGTTGAAGAAGCGGTCGTCCAGACGGACATCTCCCACTGCCTCCTCGTGTTTCTGCCCCAGACCTTAAGTTTAGCCGCCGAGACTCTCAGCACGTCGTCAAGTTCAGTGTCCTGACCCTGTAAGGCTGTTATCTGTGCCTGGAGTTGGTTCAATTTAGGCTCCTGTTCGATCGCCACCTCGATAAAGGGTAGATAGTAGGTAATGAGTAGCAATATGTCCAGCCGACTTGGCGTGGTCATGTCCATGGGCCTGCGGGTAATCATTCCGTAAGACCAAGCGTGTAATTTCACGAGCAAAAGAGGCGGCCAAGCAGGGTGATGTTGCATGGCAACTCTATAGTGCGGGTCTGAACACCAACCGAACCACCCGATTGCAAAGAAGGATCTACCTAAGCTGCAAAAACAGTTGTCACCGGTGACGAACCCATCACAGGATCAGATTAATAGCCTGATTATCGGGCAGCTTTGATTTCACCCCAGATTGTAGATAGTTTAGCCATAGGTTGAACAGCAAGCAATCCTTTTTCGTCAGCTAGCCAGTTCTTAATCAGCTCCGTACACGCGGCTCCTCGGTCAATAAAGTTATTCCCCCATGCTTGATTGACGATGGCTATGTAACCATCCGTATCCTTGTTGTGAAGGA
>DTUY01000125.1:0-3028 GCA_012963885.1 Candidatus Poribacteria bacterium
ACTAAGCTAGCTTGGGCTTCTACTCCACTGTCCATCTCGATTGAATTTAAACCTTTGGAGGTATCCGTTGACCCGACGATAAAATGCCATTTATTATCCACGATAATGTTCTTACTGCGTACTGTGTGATCCTTCCCCTGTTATCGGATCGAACGTCCCTCCTCAAGTTAGCAGATCCCTGGCCAATCCCTCCACATATCTTGGCTTGGTGGTTCCTCCATTACCTGATCCATATCTTTTCGACGAAAGTCGTAGAGGACAGCTTGTCGAATTTGCCTCGAACGATTGTGTCCAGCCGCATGGGCCAGTCGATGATGCCAGAAAATAATATCACCGGCCTGACCATGACAATCCACGTAGGTTTGTTGGTTGAAATAGGCAATGTCTTTCTCGTGCTGTTCAGTGGGTTCATTCCGGTGTGATGAATGGTAATCAAAGTACAATTTGCGATGGCTCTTAGGCCAAACTGTAAACCCTCCACCCTTTGGTGGAACGTCGCCGATGTAACCCACAACGCCAAGATGAAAAGGATGCCCATCGGTATGGCATGTAGTTGGTTTTTCTGGTTGATCCCCTTGCGGCAGAATGCAGTAAATCCCTCGAATCCGGTCTGGTACGACGACGTTCCCTTTACCCAGCAGTTTTTCAGCCATGCTCCATATAGTGAGATCTCTTGGTAGCATACGCACAATCCACTCTTGGCTGCCGATTTGTCGGTATTTCCAACCATATCCACCACGCACGTTGCCTTGATCATCCCGGTGTTCCTCGATGGGACCAATCCAGGTATCTGGATCCTTGGGATCCATAGTATCGGATGCGCTGTCCCAAAGCCGTTCTCGTGCAAGGGCAATCAAGCCAGGATCCATAACCTGTTTCTTGATCAAGTATCCCTCTTCTTTAAAAAACTGAATTTCCTGATCTGATAATGGTTCCATAGTTAGTCAATTTGACGATAGTGGGGATACCTGAAGATCTTGAAAAATCACCTGCCCATTCCGACAAAAGAAGAAAAGTCGATTACCAGACAGTCCTGGACACCGATTGACCAGACAGCGCCGGTCATCAACACAGACATCGATGATATCATCTCTTAGAACAACCTCCAACCTACAGGAGTGATCCAAGCCTTCAACATTGAGTATCGATTGTCCGTTAAGATCCACCGATCTTTCATAAGGAGACAAACGTAACAGATAACCGGACTCAAAGTTCCCACTTCCTTTTAGCCTTAGCCCAAAAGATTCACTGTTCGATTTCGGTACGATTTGCATGGTGATCCTCACGTTTTCGGGAACATCTGTGAGCATACCCACTTCAAGTCCTTGCCTGGCGGCAAGATAGATCCGGTCTTCCTGTTTGAAGGTGGCTGAAGTAAGTGGACGAAAAGGAAGATCAAGCATCTCACCCGTTTTGGGTATCATTTCCAGCGGGAATCTCGTGCCGAGACTCCCATCCGGATACTGGATAATTTCACGAGATACCGCATGCCCAGCGTATTGAAGCCTTCCATCGTCCTTATTATCCTGACGGGTGCCAAGAAAGGCTACTCCCAACCGCCTGTTGCCGCTGAATTCAGCCGTTTTCAGCACACGAGCCACCGGCCCATCGAAAGTATCAATCGCTGGTGTCTCCCACGGACCAAATGGATTCTTCGAAACTCGATAATGGGCAACGCCAAAGGTACTAAAAATCAGGTAGTACCATCCGCTCCACTCAAAGTAGTCAGGACATTCCGGCACCGTTAATTCACCTGGAACAAAGAAAGGGTCGACAACTTCCCAATTCTGCAGATCATTAGACATAAGATGTGCCAGACATCCCCCACGATCTTCAATCGGATAGTTAGTTAACTTGGCAGTGACCAGCATATGAAAAACACCTCCATCACAGAAAACCACCGGATCCCGATAATGATGAGGATCATATCCCTGAATGGGTGAGGCCAGAGGATTAGGTTGTACCTTTTCAAACTTAATTCCATCCGTACTGGTGGCTAAACTCAGGTGCTGTTTCCGGTCCGGCATGCGGGTGGCATAGTAACCGTAGTAAGTACCTTGATGATGAAAGACGGATCCGGTACAGATAGATCCCTCCCAGTCGTGGGTAATGGGTATGGCCAACGGATGATGATCCCAGTTGACTAAGTCAGTTGAACTGGCATGCGCCCACTGGTGTCCACCTAACCCTCCCAAACTTTGGTGGTGGTTCTCATCCAGAAGATAATAAAGGCGGAATTCCCCTTGATGAAAAAATGGCATGCAGTCACCGACAAAAAAGGGATCTGAAGGTTTGAAGTACTGCATTGGCCTCTATTCTACTCGTTTAACAGCTAACTCGGCTTATTCATTCAACATGTGCTTGAATTCTTTTTTCAATTTCTGCATCTTGGGTGAGATAATTACCACACAATACGGTTGTGAAGGATTCGACTGATAGTAGTTCTGATGATAATCTTCAGCTGAATAGAAGGTGGGGGTAGGGGAGATTTCGGTTACGATGGGATCTGACCATAAGTCAGACGCATCGGTTTCAGCCATTGATCGCTCGGCAATCTCTTTCTGCTGGTCGTTATCATAGAAAATGACAGACCGGTACTGTGTTCCAGCATCGGCTCCTTGTCGATTCAATGTCGTTGGATTATGAGTATGCCAAAAAACATCCAATAAATCCTGATACGAAATTTGATTGGGATCGTAAGTAATCTGGGCGACCTCAGCATGTCCGGTTTGTCCAGTACAAATCTGCTTATATGTTGGGTTGGGTATCTTTCCACCAGCATAACCCGATACCACTTTCTCTACCCCTTTCAGGTTCTGATAGACTGCTTCTACACACCAGAAACAACCAGCCCCAAAGGTCGCTGTTTCATATTGTTCATCACTCTGATTCATTGCAATTTCCTGTGTCTGATCGATATTGGATTTTGGATTGTCCACAACACAACCAATTATCAGTGGTATCAACGTCTGTAACAAGAAAAAAAGTGGGCTCAAGTGTTTAGACATCGTTATCCTCACAAAGACTA
>DTUY01000125.1:3128-27377 GCA_012963885.1 Candidatus Poribacteria bacterium
ATCGTTATCCTCACAAAGACTATTTGAGTCATTGACGTACGTTTATTATGAAACAATCCAACATATTTATCAAGCATTTTACTGCTAGGCAATTTACGGTTCATCAATTTTCCCCCCTTTGGCTTGCCAAACGCTCAACCCCCCAAGGTTGACGACATTTTTAAATCCATTATCGGCTAAAATCTGTTGTGCAATTTTCGATCGCATTCCTGATTGGCAGTAAACATAGATTCGCCTGCCTCGGTCGAAGTCAGGCATTTCACCATTTTGCAGTCGTGCCAGCTCAAAATGAACTGCCCCTTTGGCTTTGCCTGCTTGCCATTCATCATCTGTCCTGACATCTACCAGGATAGACTTGCCATTTGCTATTTCTTTTTTAATCCCAACAACATCAATACCAGTATCCGTTTTATGACAACCAAGGTACTGGACACTAATGATAACAAGACAGAACTGTACAGCTCCGCATTTCATATCTTTCCCCTATCGATTGATATTCTTTATAAGACACTAACATACACTTTTATCAGGAATGTGTCTATTGGATATAAATTACTCCATTAACTACCGTCATCAATGCGAGAGAGTCGCACTACAATATGCTATTCTAATACAAAGTTACAATTAAGTTGAGGAAATGGATGAATAGACCAGATAATATTACGTGGCGAGCAGTCCTCTTAGGCATATTGTCAGTGCCACTTAATGTCTATCTGGTTGTGCAGACGGAAACGGTGTGGACTACGCAGTATCCGACCACCATGACCATTATTTTTAATGCCGTTGCCACGCTTTTTGTTTTTACCGCCCTCAATCTTTTTCTGAAGCGCTACCTGCCTGTCTGGCAATTCAAGCAAAGCGAACTGTTGACCATCTATTTGGTTGTGACATTGGCCTGCGTAGTCTGTGGTCATGACCTGCTACAAGCCACCATGTGCGTGCTAGGTCATTCCGCTTGGTTTACAACCCCTGAAAACGAATGGCAAACCCTCTTTTTCCATTTTATCCCGGATTGGATTGCTGTCATGGATACAGATGCTTTACGTGGATACTACGAAGGAAGCTCTGATTTTCTCGTCGATAAACATGTCCGTGCCTGGATCCTGCCGATCTTTTCCTGGTTGTTTTTCTTCTCTGCCTTAGCCTTCGCTATGATGATGTTCAGCGTAATTTTGCGTAAGCAGTGGATTGAACATGAAAAACTAAGTTACCCTGTTATCATGTTGCCGCTAGAGATGACCAAGAATACGAAATTTTATCAAAGCCGCCTCCTATGGATTGGTTTTGGTATTGGCTTAGGCGTAGATCTACTGAACGGATTGAACCACCTTTTTCCTTTTGTGCCATTTCTACCGATTAGACATGATATCGGCAAATTCTTCACTGACGAACCATTGAGTGCCATGGGATCAACGCTAATCCATCTGAATCCTTATGCCGTGGGTATCGGCTTCATCATGCCCCTGGACTTGTCATTTTCGTGTTGGATTTTCTATCTGTTTTGGAAAGCACAACGCGTTTTCGGTACCATAATCGGTATTGACCATATTCCTGGGTTCCCTCACGTGGATATGCAATCTTCAGGCGCTTATCTTACCTTGGCAGTCTTTGGATTGTGGGTCACACGAAGACATTTCTGGCGGGTTTGTCGCGCATTCTTCAAACCCTCAAGGGAAGACGAAAGCAATGAACCGATCAGCTATCGAATGGCTTTGATTGGACTGATTTTCAGCACATTGATCATCATCGGTTTCTGGATGCGGGCAGGCATGTCAATTTGGGCTATTGTCCTCTTTTTCGCTGTGCATAGTGCGTATGTGCTGGCTTTCACTCGAATGCGGGCAGAGCTGGGAACGCCAACGCAAGACTTCTACCGAGCAGGTCCCAGCTTTTTGCTGACCACGCTCTTCGGGTCTCGTGCCATTGGCCCTCAAAACTTGACTGGATACGCCTACTTTTATGGGTTTACCCGTAACTATCGATCACAACCGATGCCAAACCAACTCGAAGGATTCAAGATCGCCGAACAGTCCGACACCAATTCGCACCACCTGCTCTGGTTAATGTGGTTATCCACCGTTTTTGGGTTGCTGGTTGGGTTTTTTGCCTTTCTCCACGCCGGTTATAAACATGGCAGTTTGGGGACTTGGCGGGGACAAGAGACCTTCAGCGACCTTCAGCGATGGCTTCTCTCTCCGAGTGAAACTGACTGGCCTAACGTGGGATTCCTGTCCTTTGGGATGATCTTAACTTCTGTCATGCTTTTCTGTCGATTGCGATTTATTTGGTGGCCGTTTCACCCGCTGGCTTATCCATTAGCCGCAAACGGAAATTTCGCCAAACTGTGGTTTCCAGTTTTTCTGGCTTGGATCATTAAATTGCTGGTGCTCCGACATGGTGGTGTCCGCACCTATAGACGGTCACTACCGATTTTTTTAGGTGCCATGCTTGGCGAGTTTTTGATGGGGACGATTTGGGCTATCGTTGGCTTGATCTTAGGCCAGCAAATGTACTCATTTAAACATTGGTAGGATCCATTTGACCGGCATGGATGTCCATCGTACATCCAGATTTAAGCAGGTTAAAATGGCCAAGAAAAATCATTCCAAAGTTCCAATTGAGGTTTGTCTTCAACTGGTAAAACAACGATAGATATTATCGTCATCTGCTGTTTTAGTATAAACAGCAACTTTCCTTGCCTGATTGATAGGGACGTTGGGCAACCCAAAGCCAAACTTGCCAATTTCCGTCGACTCATCAAATGAGTCCTCCACCCCAAGTAAGAGAGAATTGGCACATTCTAGGACCGTCATCGATGACTGCTATATTTCCGATCAAGGTGTGCTTAGTACTTGGAGGTTTATAGCGATCAAGAATGATATTAACCTGGGCAGCACCAGCTTCAATTGCATTATCAACAAGTTCTCTGACGGCGCGCGGCTGTGAGTTGAAATTAATTATGGTCAGAAGCCGAATGCTCTTTCCACCTATAGCTGTTCTCGTGAAAGATTTTCTCAAACATGTTATGATCGGATAGGCAGGCTCAAGATCTAACAAGATTCTGTTGGATTTTGCAATATTCAATACCGCTGATTGAGTAATCAAGCGAATTAACCGATCACCATAACAGTTTATAGTGAAGGGAAATGATCGTAAAATATCATACTACCATGCTTTTACTGGATGTTCTGATTGTCTGTTGTCTGTTAGCACCTACTTTCTGTCATGTCGGAAAAACTGGGATGGGAACTGGTTTGGCAAGACGAGTTTGATAAAGAGTACTTGGACAAATGGCAACATCAAGTTGGAAGAGGTGAAGGATATGGGTTGCCTGCTGGTTGGGGAAATGACGAATTGCAGTGCTATACGGCTCGACCGGAGAATAGTTATGTGACAGAGGGGAAATTGATTATTCAAGCACAAAAAGAGGATTACAATGGTGCCAATTACACCTCTGCTAGGCTTCGAACAATTAACAAAGGCGATTGGTTGTACGGTCGATTTGAAATTCGCGCTAAGTCCCAAAAGGACAAGGCCTCTGACCTGCCATTTGGATGCTGCCAACAGAAGGGGGAACGCAGGTATCTGGAAAAGGACACTATGGAACTTGGGCTGCGAGCGGAGAAATTGATATTGTTGAATTAATCGGACATCAACCCGAAAAAATTCACGGTACGCTTCTCTATGGGGGGCAATGGCCGCGCGAACAGTCTTCTTCTGAAACCTATTCCTTGGCTTCGGGAGATTTTATCCGTGAGTTTCATACCTTCTCTTTGGAGTGGGAATCTGACCAGATTCGTTGGTTTGTGGATAATGTACTGTCTGATTGGTTCTCTGAAAATGGTGCTGGTTCTACCCCATCCGATAGAAAATTCCATTTGTTGCTGAATTTAGCAATTGGCGGTAGATTTCCGGGGCCACCAGACCTGATGACATCATTTCCAGCACAAATGATGGTTGATTACGTCCGTGTTTACCAAAAACGTGAATCGTGAATGCTTACCTGATTGAAAAATGTGGCGAGAGGAAGTTTCCGTTTCGCGCTGGACGGGTTCATGGCCACTGGGATAAAAAGCAAAGCAAAATATTAAGTTCCTGAAGCGTAAGGCTCCCACATCATTAACAGGTCTAGGTGGTATTTATTTCCTGTTGGTATCCTGATCAAATGTGAGTGAATGCTATCAGGAGAATATCAGATGCTTGCTACCAAAAGTCAGCAAATGACATTTAGATAAACGGGCCTAAATCAACCCCGACTTTCTCGGCAGATTCCTCAATCTGTTGCCATGTCTGTTCTTCGATAAAGATGCCCTCTTTTCGACGCTTTTGCTCGATACGATTCTCAGGTTCGCCCGGGATGGTGATCTCGGCAAACCCGGGGGCTGTTCTGGCTGACTTGATCCAGTCAACAAAATTGTCAATCTCCTGATAAAATTCTTCAATGGGCACAAAGCTACTGATATCGAAGAGCGTCATGAAGATAGCATTCCCCAGCTTTTTAGGAGACTCTCGGCTACAACCTGCACCGCTTAATGCTCCGGAAAGAATATCAACAACCATGCTTAAGGCAAACCCTTTATGACCAACCGTGCCTCCAAAGGGCAAGATCGCTCCCATAGGTGATTCATACAGGTCGTTGGGATCTATGGTGGGATTTCCATTGGCGTCAATAATCCATCCTTCTGGTACTTTTTCGTTTCGGTTTCGCTTAACTCGTACCTTCCCTTCAGCAACAACGCTGGTGGTGATGTCAACAAGAATCGGCTGATGGCTCTCTCTAGGAATAGCGAAGCAAATCGGGTTAGTGGATAAACGCCCTTCACTTCCGCCCCAAGGCGCGACCCGTGTGCCCGCTCCGTGATTATTAACCGTCAGCATAGCTATCAAGTTTTGGTCAGCGGCAATTTGCGCATAATCAGCCAAGCGACCGACATGATTGCAAGATTGTACGGTGACGGTACTGACAGAAGTTGATTTTGCTTTTTCTATGGCAATATTTATCGCCTTTGAGGCAATAACCTGTCCAAATCCCCAATTCCCGTTGATGACGGCACTTGATTTGGTTTGACGAAGTATTTCGATTTCATTGTTTAAAACGATGTGACCCGTTTCAATGAAACCAAGATATTGAGGGATTCGAATCACACCATGCGAATCGTGGCCAGTCAAGTTTGCATTGGCCAGCAAACCAGCGACGATTTCTGCTTCCTTTTGAATAGCACCGACAGCTTGAAAAATACATTTTCCGACAGATTCGAGTTGGTCAACATTAAAAACTGGCATGGTCAATAATCTCTAATGACTGAATCGTTGATCAATAGTTTGCATAATTGTGTCGTAGTTTGCGGGTAGCTCAACGGGCAGATTCTGATGTAGAAAGTCTACTTCTTCCTGCTGTTTGTTGTGGTAGTCAACTTTGAACTCAGGAAATTTAAGCCCGGTGGCAGTAGAAATGACAACAGCACGGTCATTTCTCTGAATTTCCTTTCGTTCGATCAATTTGAAAAGAGCAGTCAGAGCAACACCTGTATGTGGGCAATTGAAAAGTCCTGTTCGATCTGCCAGTGCGGCAGCATTTGCTAGTTCGCTCTCTGTGGCTTGTTCAACTATCCCATTAAATTCTTCAATCACTTTAATTGCTTTTCGCACGGAAACTGGATTGCCAATTTGTATGGCTGTGGCCAGTGTTGTTTGGGCGCTTACGCTTGAAAAATCCGTGAAATTGTTAAGGTAACTAGTATAAAGCGGGTTTGCTTTTGCAGCCTGAGCACAGACAATGCGCGGCAATTTCCTGATAATACCCAGATCCTGCATCATCAGGAATCCCAATCCTAAGGCACTGATGTTACCAAGGTTACCACCAGGGATAATAATCCAATCAGGCACTTCCCATTCGAACTGTTGAACAATCTCAATACTAATTGTTTTCTGCCCCTCAATTCGCAGGGAGTTAATCGAGTTGGCTAGGTAGAAATAGGGAGTTTCAGCCAGCTTTTGAACGATTGCCATGCACCCATCGAAATCAGTGTCTAATGATAGTGTCAGGGCGTTATTGCAAATTGGTTGAATTAGTTGAGTCATGGAAACTTTTGCTCTTGGCAGCAGAATCACAGCCGGAATACCGGCTGCGGCGGCATATGCGGCCAACGAAGCAGAAGTATCCCCCGTTGAGGCACAGATGACTGCGCGGATATCTTTGCCACCAGATATTATCTGCTTGACCATTGAAACCAGAACGGTCATACCCAGATCTTTAAAGGATCCTGTATGGCTGATACCACATTGCTTGATCCATAGATCTGGCACACCAATTGATTTTCCTAGTCGTTCCGCCCAGAAAAGATTAGTGCCTCCTTCGTAAGTCGAAACAATATTGTCGTTATCAATATTTGGGCAAATAAGTTCTTTCTTGCCCCAAACACCGCTCCCGTAAGGGTAAGCAGTTCGCATATAACGTTCTTCGAAAAGCGACATCCAAGCAGCAGCGCTCCGTGTCTTGAGTCTATCAACATCATGTTTGACTTCAAGCAGACTGTCACATTCGGGACACCGATAGATAATTTCATTCAGTTCATGTCTCCGTTTGCAGCCTTGCGCACACTGAAACCAAGCGTCATATTTCATTCTTCGTTCCTATGCTTTTAAAATAATTGTATTTGACAGGAAAATTCTAACTGAGAGTGTCTTATTCGTCAATTTAAAAATGGGGAAATTCTAATTGGTGAGCAAAAACTGCTGGATTTCTTCCGCTGACGGTAAGTCTGATAAGTCCTTGAGACCGAACTGATCAAGGAATTGATCGGTGGTTTCGAATTGGAAAGATCTGCCTGAATCTGGTGTCCGACGGGAAATTCCGATAAGCCCTTTTTCCAGAAGCGAGTTTAGTACACTATCGCTGTTGACACCGCGTACTGCCTCAACATCAGCGCGTGTGACCGGTTGTTTATAGGCGACAATGGCTAACGCTTCAAGGGCAGCAGGTGTCAGTTTGACTCGGACCTGTTTAGTATGGAATTTACTCACCCAATCGTGGTACTCAGGGTGCGTAGTGATTTGGTATCCGTTTGCGATTTCAGTCAGTTGGAAACTTCGACCTGATTCTTGATATTCTTCTGCTAATTTTGCCAGTTCATCTTTGATTTGCTTGGATGAAGCATCGTCGATAACTTGGCAAAATTGTTCAATTGTAATGGATTCACTTGAGACGAAGAGGATGGCTTCAAGAATCGATTTTAACTGGGCTAGCGGAATTTCCTGATTGGCGATATTGGTTTGTTGATCCATAATTTTTAACTATTTGTATCGGTATTTCGCTTTTGCAAATAGATTTCAGTGAAATGTCCAGATTGTACTGAGGTAATGTGCTTGAGTCGTATAAGCTCTAAAATGGCCAGAAAGGTTACAATTCTTTCAGCCTTATTAGCGTGGACTGGAAACAAATCGGTGAAGTTTACTGGATCCCCGGATTCCAGCATGCGTTCGACAAACTCGATTTTCTCTTCAACCGTAATTGGTTCCTCTTGTAGCTCTTCATAGTAATCATCATCGAATTCGAATTGGCGCCGATCCTCAAGTTGTTGAAAGGCAGTAATTAGATCAAACAGAGTCGCGCGAATATGAAACTCACGTTGATCCTCAAGTTCAGTACTAACCTGCCGTTCATGGATCAGCTCTCGTGACACTGCACGCTGATTAAGCGCCAGTGTCATTTCCTTAAATTGCTTGTATTCCAGCAACTGCCGAACCAGTTGTTCCCGATCTTTGAAAACTTTGGATTGTTTCTCATCCACCTTAGGAGATGGGAGCAAGGATTGCGATTTTATCTGAAGTAAGGTAGCACCCATTACTAGAAATTCTGATGCCACATCGAGGTCAAGTTCTTCCATCAAATTAATGTAGTTAACGTACTGATCAGTGATATCAGCTATTGACACATCGCAGATATCCATCTCATCCTTCTGGATCAGATGAAGCAATAGATCAAGGGGGCCTTCAAAGACATCCAACCTGATCGTATAGTATGATATTTGTTGATCTAGGGATTCGGCTGTTTGCATAATTTCCTTAACCAACTAATTGCAATTCGACTGTTGTTTGATTTGTAAAAGTATTTTGGTTTAGCAATCTATTCTAATCCAACTGCGTTTCGAGCAGCAGCCAGAGTCGGCATAATGACCTCTTTGGCGCGTGCAGCTCCATCTTGCAGAACCAATTCAACATAATCCATATTGTTTGCTAATTCTTCCCGTCGTTCACGCATTGGTGCAAAATGTTCTTCAAACTTGGCAAACAACTTTTTCTTGGCATCACCATAACCCATCCCGCCTGCATGGTAGCGTTCCGCCAACTTTTCACATTCTTCTTGGCTGGCAAAAAGTTTGTACAAAGCAAAAACATTACAGGTATCTGGATCCTTTGGCTCTTCAAGGGTCTTGCTATCGGTAACAATACGCATAATGGCTTTTCGGATCTGTTTTTTTGAACCGAAGATCTCGATGGTATTTTCGTAGGATTTCGACATCTTTTGTCCATCCACACCGGGTACGACCGCAACTTCTTCCTGAATCATCGGTTCAGGGATTTTGAATATCTCTCCGTATTGACCGTTAAATTTAATGGCCAGGTCGCGCGCAATTTCCAAGTGCTGTTTCTGGTCCTTTCCAACGGGTACAATCTCAGATTGTACCGCCAAAATATCGGCTGTCATCAGCACTGGATAGGCAAACAACGCATGACTGGCAGCAATACCCTTGGCTAATTTATCTTTATAGGAATGACAACGCTCCAATAATCCCATTGGTGTTGCTACGGACAGTAACCAGGTCAGTTCGGTAACTTCCGGTACATCGCTCTGACGATAGAACACGGTTTTCTGTGAATCCAAACCGCAGGCTAAAAAATCCAAGGCAACATCCAAAGTTCTTTGACGCATAATATTGGCGTCATGCACCGTGGTCAAAGCATGATAGTTGGCAATGAACAAGTAGACTTGATGTTCTTGCTGTAAGGCCAAAGCAGGTTTCATCATGCCAAAGTAATTACCGATATGCAATTTTCCCGAAGGCTGTATTCCAGATAAAACTCTCAAGTGAATATTCGCTCCGTTCGAAACCTTTTCTGAAAATATGATTCTTATTCTTTTAAGGATGTTCTAATATTTGGTCATCAATCATAACTTACTGTAATCTTACAATTTCGGCAATGAGCTTGAAAATTCCGTATGATAAACGACCCATCAACCTAAACACTGGATTGTATATGCCAATAAGGCCTGGTAAGAATAAAATAATCATGAATATCATCATGCCGTATTGTCTGGATCTACCAAAGATCTCGGCTTGACGTCTCGGTAAAAGTCCGTAAGTAACACTAAAACCGTCAAGTGGGAATACCGGCAGCATGTTAAAAACCGCCAGAAAGATGCTAATACGAGCTGATTTAATGATTAAAAGGTTCATGATTTTATATTGTTCGGGGGTTTTTGGATAACCCAATTGATTTTCCACTAAACTGTATACCAAAAGAATGACAGCGGCGCAAATAATGTTCATTATCGGTCCCGCACCAGCGATAATCATCATGTCGCGTTTCGGGCTTCTTAGGTTACGCGGATTCACTGGTACCGGTTTGGCCCAACCGAAAAAAAAGCCTCCAAATAAAGTTCCAATTAATGGAAGAATAATAGTACCTACAATATCAATATGTACAGCTGGATTAAAAGAAACGCGATCCAGATCCTTTGCCGTTGGATCCCCCAGCATCTCCGCTGATTTTGCATGTGCCCATTCGTGAAAAGTTAGCAGAATAATAAATTGGCAAACTGTAATAATTGCGTCAGTGAGATTTAGTACCATCCGTTAGTCTCTCAATTCGTCCAGTTGCCTGGCAAAACTATTCCACAGAGTCTTAGCCATTTCGGGGCTGGGTTTATGGCCCCGTTGAATCAGGTCATCCCCTGTAACTTTGGGTTGGACATTTCGCAGCCTCAACAAATAGTCCTCAATCTTTTCTTTTTGCCAGCTATGTTTATTATGCCACAAGCTGAAAATTAACACTTCTAGAGGATAAGAATTCAGTAGGTGATATACTTGGCTCGGTTTTGAACTGCTGGAAAGCTTTGTCTGATCTATCATCAATCGGTTTCTGGAATCCAATTTTTCCTGCAATCGTTTTTCGAATGCCAGTCGGTGACTTACAGCATCAGTCGTTTCTTCATTCAAGAGGGCCATCCAAAGTACCGCATCCTGATCTATATGATCATCTGGTAGATGCTTTTTGGACCAGTCAATTGCCTGAATAGCATCTTGCCATGTCCGGCTGAAATCCTGTGGGAGTTCCCAACATGGTACTATGGCAGAAAATAGAACGAAGTCTTCCATTCTTTGAAGGGTTTTCCATGCCAAGTCTTCAGAGAAAATCCGATTAAACTCGTTGCGAATACGCTGACCACTAATATGGTCTAGATAACTGTGGTCGATTACATCTTGAATCAAGCCTTGGTCTGTTTGACATATTTGAAAATTGTAACGTTTTTCGTACCGAATTGCTCGGAAGATACGTGTAGGATCGTCACGATAGCTTTGATCATGCAGAACCCGAATCAATGCGGTTTCCAAATCTCTCAGGCCATCTGTATAATCGAGAAGGTTTCCAAAATCAATTGGCAAGATTGACATAGCTACCGCATTGATTGAAAAATCACGTCGATACAAATCTTCCCTAATGGAACTGAAAACTACTGATGGTAACGCACCTAAAGTCTGATAAGTTTCACGACGAGCTGTCACAAAATCAATCTGAAAATTTTCTTTGGTAATAACTTTTGCCGTGCCAAATTGTTGATGTACGTTGATCGACGCTTTGAAATCATCAGCAACCTTTTTGGCGACATCAATAGCATGATTCTCAATTACGATATCTAGGTCCAGTTCATTGCTTTTTAGCTGATCTTCATTCGACAAAAGCAGATCTCGTACGAAACCACCAACAGTATAAGCGGTAACTGACTTTTGATCGGCAACAGATCCAATTTTCCGCAAGTATCTCAGCAACCGATCAGGAATATTTAAAACGATCTTATCGACGATTGAGGCCATGAGTCTGGAGCAAGGAGACACATTCTTGGAGTGAACATGTCTTGAACTATATGTGGTGCAAGTGAGTTTCGACCCAACTGGTTACTTCCAGTAACTTTAAGCTTTTTTTGATCGAAAGTTGGATCTCGGCTTGTGCTTTTGATTCACTGATCTATTAATTCCAAGAATTCATCCGCAAAATTTTCCAGTTCAGTTCTAATAAGTTGATTATTTTTCTTATTGCTTGTTTGAAGAGATACGGGTATGCCCGTTTCAGGTGCACTTCCATACACTGTTTTATTTTCCCGTAAAAAGCTGTTAAAGTATGGGATGTTTTTCTGACGGACCTTGGCAATATAGGTTTTCTGAACAGCGATCGGAGATTTTCCGTAAAGCGAAAGCATAGTAAACACAACACCAAGACTCTTGGGATTGACCAGTATATGATCTTCCAGAAATTCCGCGTAATGGTTGTAGTCTTCAACGAGACGCTTCACCTGAACTCCTAACTGATCGATACCCAGTATCGAGAGGTAGTCGGGGTTTGCTGGTATAATGTAATAATCGCTTGCAACGATACCTGATTGAGTGGAAATATTAAAGTTTGCTGGACAATCGAAAAAAATGAAATCATAATCGCCACTTATGCTTTCCAGACCAGACTGCAGATGGGTGTGTGTCTGAAGGAAATTTAATGCACTTTGTCTCGGGTTCGCTCCAACAACAAGAACAGCTAGTTCTATATCCAGACTAATTAAACCAAGATGAGAACAAACAAGGTGTACTTCTCCTGTCCCTCCCCAATCTTTAATACGTCTATTTACTTCAGCAGGTTGTACAATCAAGTTGGGAAATTTAAGACTCAAGTCATTATTAGTGAGGGTTTCAAACCAATTTTTTATTGTTCGTGATTCCCGGAAATTTTTATCCCATACACTGGGGACAATGAAGGAAAAGGTTAAGCTGGCCTGTGGGTCCAAATCTACTAGCAGGACCTGATAACCGCGGAAAGCAAGTTCAGTACCAAGATTTGCCGTTAACGTAGTTTTGCCGACTCCACCCTTGTAATTAATGAAGGAAATGGTATGCATTCCTAGTACATCCTGTGGGAAATTAACTGGAGATTCTTTTGATAGTTTCTTTGATCAGTAATTATTATTTACGCCAGAATAGAAGCAACCCGCATTCACCAACCCAATAATAACTTGATTCAAAATGAGTCCCCTGCAAAATCTGGAAGGATCGACCAAGTCAATTCTGAGCGAATCTGATTATAACACAGCATTCTTGAAATCTCAACTTAGGGTACGCTAGCATATTAAAAGCATATCTAACATTTGTCTTTTAATATCCAATGTTGTGTGGGATAATACCAACTACAGGTTTGAAGTGAACTTGATGAATTATTTGGGATAAATCATGTTTTTGCATGTAACAGTTATCAAGCTAACCTGGACTTTAATGCTGAAAGTGTTTGCGACTGCTGTAGTTTATAAATTCCTTTCCTTTGCTAAACTGGGGCAGCCAATTGAGCTCATTCTTCTTTCCACAGTCATTACTATTTTTCTTTTTTCATCCTATCTTTCGGGCAAAACGCTTACACGCATAGACTTCAGAGAATTCAGTTTTTTTCGTCCTTCAACCCAACGATTTGTTCTAGCGAAACACGTTTTTTGTTCTCTTATCCCTTGCTTTGTATTCGTTACGATATTTGCTATAATCCTCTTAATTGCCCCGCGAGGGGTCGTCTCCTTGTCATTCATGGCGGTAATAAAAATCCACCTAATTGTTTTGATCTATATATTAGTCGGTGCCTCAATCGGTATGCTAGGATGGCGAATTTTTGGTCATGAAACCTTGGCAACACTATTTTCACTGATAGTATGGGGCCTACTCATCGGTAGCTTTTTTTCGCTTGTTCCTATTGAACGTTACGTTGAAAACTTGACATCCTACATTCCGTTATTTTTACATGCCAATCCGTTAATTGCAGTGTGTCATGTGTTGGAGTATGACATTTTTCGTACACCAATGTTATATGAATTAACTCCGATATCATCTTACCTTTTTACATATCCCAAATGGTATTTGATCTGTGGCTGGCAAGTTCTAATTGGTATTTTTTGTCTTGTCACCGTATATCCTAGATTAAATTACAGGGTGACTTGAATGGAAAACCTGATAATTAGTGCTTCCGGAGTTCGCGGGACAATTGGAGGTTCATTTTCCCCTACGGAGATTTCACGATTTGCAACCGCGTTTGGTACACTCATCGGTGGTCAAACCGTCGTTGTGGGTAGAGATACCCGTACATCGGGTGAAATGGTCCGAGGCTCGCTGATTAGTGGATTAGTTGCCACAGGTTGTGATGTAATTGATGTTGGTGTCTGTCCAACACCAACTATCTTGTTGACATCAAAGAAAATAGGGGCTGAGGGCAGTGTTACTATCACTGCCAGCCATAATCCAATTGATTGGAACGGGCTTAAGTTGGCTACGAAATCAGGTCGTCTGCTTAGTGCTGATGCCCAACGTCAGTTTCAAGAGATTTATAAGTCAGAAAAAGCCAACCTTGTATCGTGGGATCAACTGGGATCAGTCGAAACAGACGACAGTGCCATAGACTACCATATTGCACAGATCTTAGAATTAGATTGGATAAATTTGGATCAGATCCGACACCGATCATTGAAGGTCGCTATTGATGCTGGTAATGGCGCAGGTAGTATAATAAGCCCGATGTTACTGCGTCAACTTGGATGTGAAGTAATTGAGATAAATTGTACCCCCAATGGCATATTCCCACGATCAAGCGAGCCAAATCAGGAGGCGCTGAAGGAGTTGTGCCAAGTCACCAAATCTGAGGGGGCGCACGTTGGCCTGGCTCACGATGGAGATGCAGACCGATTGGTCTTGGTTTCGGATCAGGGGGTTCCTTTGAGCAGCGAATACACTTATGCGTTGATTGCTGACTTTCTTATTGGTAGAAGGAACGGAAATTTAGTGGCAACAGTCTCTACAAGTCGAATGCTCGATGATGTTGCTGACAAGTATGGTGTGGAACTCCATCGGACGCCAGTTGGAGTTGGTTATGTTGTCGAAAAGATGGAACAAATCGGCGCAGCTCTTGGTGGTGAAGGGACAGGAGGTGTTATCTACCCTGAAATTCTGCATACTGCCGATGGGATTACGTCGATTGCCGCGATTGTACAGCTACTTGCATCTTCAAATAAAAATGTGATGGATCTGGTTTCATTGATCCCAAGATATTGGATGGATAAGAAAAAGATTGACATGCCGTCTCAAGATGTTTCAGAGGCCGTTCTTGATTCTGTTCTCACTGTTTTCGAAAACGACGATCTTGATACTATGGATGGCGTTAAACGGATTTGGGATGACAAGTGGGTAAATATCCGAAAATCCGGAACTGAGCCGGTAATTCGAGTTTTCAGCGAGGCTAGGTCTATTCAAGAGGCAAAAGATCTTTGTAACTCGACAGTTGAAACCCTAAAATCCTTGATGAAACACGTAACAGACTGCAACTAATAAACGTTGTTTAAAATAGTTTTTTGGACTATATTATATAAATGTAAGTATTTGATTACTATTTTGTTTGGAGCTGTTTTTTGACTTACAAACCTTTGAAATTAGTCTGTATAGGTGGTGGCACTGGGTTGTCTACTTTACTTAGCGGAATTAGGCAGTATTCTCGTGCCAGCCAAAGTGAACCACCAATCGTTGATATGGATCAATTGGCTGCAGTTGTTTCAGTTTCTGATGATGGAGGGAGTACAGGCCGATTAATCGATGAATTTGACGTCTTGCCTCCGGGAGATGTGAGGAAGCTGCTTGTTTCACTCTCTGAGGCAGATGATCTTGTGGCCAACCTCTTCGAGTATCGCTTTTCGGGCAACGGTGACCTGGGAGGGCATACGGTTGGTAATATTTTGTTAACTGCACTCATTGATCAAAATGGTGGTAGTTTTCCTAAAGCCATTCTGGCGGCATCGGAGCTTCTCGCAGTACGTGGACGGATTATTCCGGCTAGTTTACAAGGTAATATCCTTTGCGCCGAACTCGCAGATGGAGATATTATCCGAGGTCAATCTAGCATCCCAATCCGGCAAAATCGGGAGCTTGTTAAACGTATCTTTCTTGAACCACGCCGAAATGGCGGTCGCACAGAAAGTTCCACCTCAAGCAAATGTGTCGCTAATCCTGATGCGGTCGAAGCTATTTCTGATGCAGATGCAATCATCATCGGACCTGGTAGTTTATACACTAGCATTATGCCGAATCTCGCTTATGAGGAAATCTCTGAGGCTGTTTGCAGGTCTAATGCCATCAAAGTCTATGTTTGTAATGTAATGTCACAACCCGGTGAAACAGATGGATACTCCGTCAGTGATCATATTCGTGCAATTCAAAATCATGCCCATGCTTCGCTAGATTACGTTATTGTAAACGAGGGTCTTGCACCTAAGAACGTTATCCAGAATTATGTTCAAAAACAGCTTTTAAACCAATTCTCTCGGATTCAAGTTTGCGTAAATGAAGGTGCTTCAATGGTCGAGGAACGCTTTGGGAAAGCAATTGGTTCGATGGCTGATCTAACTAAGAATATATCCCAAATCTCCGAAGAGATTCTGCAGATGGCAGATCCATCGCGGGTTCAGGTTCTCTATGATCCCGAAGTGGATGATCTAGAGGGTGCCAAGCTGGTTAAAGCTAGTATTATCTGTGATACTATGGTTATTGAAAATGGTATTGAATTGAATGTAATTCGCCATAATCCCGAGAAATTAGCAACCACGCTTTTTGATACATTGCTGAATGATTTTCAGTCTAAAATGAAAGAGCACTCTTCATGAAATTCTTAATTTGGCCACCGATAAAAGAAACATTAGTTAGCATTACTATCACTTTTCTCTTTTGGACGTTGTCTTTCACTCAACCACATTCACAAGAACCAGAAGAGATAAATTTGTCTGAGCCTCTATATATCAAAGAAGTTGCAGCCAACAACATTACACTTTCTGGTGGAATAGAACATGGGGTTACCGTTGGAATTTATGTTGAGATAGTAGATCAGGAAACTGGACAAAGGGTCGCACAGGCACAAGTTACGCAGGTCAACCCAGAAAAAATCACTGCCATAATATCAGATCTGAGTTTTTCTGGTGTTGATACAGGCGATCTTATACGATTACCCGCAAAAGTAACCAAAACTAATCCTAACTGGGTTGAGATTGATCATGGTACACATCAAGGCTTAACAGAAGGTACAACTTTCAAGGTTTTCCGGCTAGGCACAACCGTTGAGATTGGATTGGAGGAGAAGGGAGATCTACCGCAAAAAATAGCAATCAGCAGGGCTGTGTTAATTGACGTTCGTCAAGAAGATGCGACAGCCAGGATTATTGGTAAACTTACTATACAACCGATTGAAGGTGATTTTGTCCAGATTGAAGATTATACAACTATCAACCAGAAATCTGGGAATACAATTTATTTAGACGTGGCCTCAGATTTAATGAACCGGTTGTCAGAAGGAATGATGGTATACGGATTCCGAAAGAACGTCGTATTGCGCCCTGATGGAAGCCAGCACCACATCGAGTGGTATGAAACCGTCTGTAATCTCACAATCCAGCATGTGGCAAAAGGATCTCATACGGCCAGATGCACCATCAATGACGGCATGGAATATGAACCATCAAGTAATGACCTTGTTTCAATTGAAGATATGCATGCCCGACAAAGAGTTGCAGCAGTCCGAAATGTCTATGTGCTGAAGTCTGATATTAATAAGATCTATCTCAGCAGGTTCCCAGAAGCAGAAAGGAATCTAGTTTTTATCGCTGCCAGAAAGAAAATTGGTACGAATCAAATAGATCCAAATTTTCTCAATTTTAACCTACAGAATTGCAGTTTGCAGATCGAGTCTATCCAAGATCAGGTTGTGGCTGCAACTTTTCTGACCCAATCAGGAAATCCATTTCAAGTGGGCGACTGCGTTAGAATTTTTCACTAGTAATTCTCATAGCCCACTTCTGCTAGTCGTTCTGCCTTTTTCTCCACTCCTTGGCTAAGTTGCTCTTTATACTGTTTAAGCTTTAATTGCAATTTGGGGTATTTGACACTTAGGATTTGGGTAGCAAATATTCCGGCATTTCTAGCACCTCCTGACCCAATTGCCATAGTGGCGACGGGAATTCCCGGCGGCATTTGCACAGTTGAGTATAAAGCGTCAACACCATTCAAGGGCCCTCCATCAATTGGCACTCCGATGACCGGGAGTGTGGTGTGCGCGGCGATTACTCCTGCTAGGTGGGCGGCTCTGCCCGCACCTGCTACGATTACCTCTATACCCCGACTGCTTGCGTTTTCAGCGTATTTCATAGTGGCTTTTGGTGATCTGTGTGCCGATGATATCGTCATTTCAAAAGAGACATCAAATTCATCTAAAATTTTAGCGCATTCACTCATTCGATCTAAATCTGAATCACTACCCATAACGATACTAACTAAAGCTTTTTCAGTAGTCATGTATACTATTCCTTATCATTTTTATCTTTTCGTTTTAGGTTTAATAGCTCTTTATCGATTACCGATTTTAGTTCTAGGTACCTGTTTTGATTCAACTTCCAGTTTTTACGAAATATAATTCTGCCAGTAAGACCGATCACATAAAGATTCGGCAGCTTTGGTTGAGTCTTATATTGCTGGTGAACCTTTCCTACCCAATCAAGTAGAAATGTGACAGGTGCAGGCTTTTTTTGCAGTTGCTTCTTGAGAAAACTCTTCGGTACAAAGCTGGGGACACTTCGCATGTCACCAATTATAAAGGCTGCAACACGGTCATTCCGTTCAAAATCTTCTTGGATTATTTTTCCCCACTCGTTGTCTTCTTTCCGAATCTTTCGGTTGCCCATAATCAGGACGATAATTTTTCCACTTAGCTTCTTGGTCGAATATTCCTGGCCATCAACAGATCTCAGGATGAAATCTGGAGCCGCCTCCCCAACTTTGAGTTGATCCTGAACAGGAGCAGAAAAGCTAGTAACGTAGGTAAACATGAATAATAAAATTGAACTCATCGGGCAGCATTTCGATTCTTAAATAAGTCAGGCCACATGTTTTCAACCAAAGTGTAATTTGTTTTGGTAATTATACGGCTGAAACCAAATTTTGTTTTTGTCATGATTTCTCCATTTTGCAGTTGCTGGTCGAAATCAAAAGGTTGCTGGTCGATCGCGCTCATCGCCGCTTTGAATGCTTCTCTTCCGCGTTCTGCCGGCTGTAAATCTACTTCTGCGTCATGTTGACCATCAATAATCAGTTGACATGCCACTTGACTGGCACCAACACCTACTGTCAGAATGAGATCTGTCATTCCGTGTAGTTTCACTGCTTGAATAGCCCCAACTGAAAGACAGCTATCAACCGCCAGAATGGCTTGGATATTTTTAGCATAGTCCCTTAATACCTGATCGGTTATGCTGGATGCTGATTGCTCATTTAATGGAGATACACGAGTATGAATACCAATCTGCTCGTACGCATAAAGCACATTATAAACACCAATGGCAATATTTCGCAGTGACGGAATCCCAATTGGCCCCTCAAGAACCAGCACTTTTCCCTTGCCATTCGTTTGATCTATAAGGTACTTTGCCGCTTGTTCTCCGAGTTTAACTTCATTCACAGTTATGTGGCCATAGGTTGAAACGCCAGTGATCATCTGATCGAGAGATATTACTGGAACTGGTGGATTCCGCCTTTTTGCCTCACGTACGATCGCATATGCCGACTTGGGATCTAGCGGTTTTAGGATTAACGCTTTGATACCGAGATTAAACATCTCTTCAATTCGCTGTTTTTCCAACGCAATGTGATTCTTATTGGGTTTCTGGTCTTTAACACCGTTCCAGATGATTTCAACATTGTGCTTTTCTTTCTGTCCAAGTTCAACCATTTTTTCGCGTATTAAAGTATAAGTTGGCGTGGTTGTTCTCGGAACGCTTACACCAATTCTGATTTTTGATTCATCGTGCCGGCAACCAAGCAGCAGAATTGCTATCAGTAGTCCGAGGGAGTGTGAAAATACCAATTTTATGAAATCCATAGTTCGTGACGGTAAGATTATGTCGGACTTCATCTGCAAAGTCACTGGTTAGGCTTACATATCTCGTGTTTTGATGCCCATGCTTTCCAAGCGGCACCTATAGATTTATGTTGCCTTGAACTAATGTTGGAAAGTGAGAAGAGATAGAATATTTTTCGAATGATGCTTAATTACCAGAATCATAAATCTTTCAACTGTTTCGAAGAAAGATTGGGTTAGAGAAAATCCATGGCCGTCCCTCAAGGTAAACTTCAACTCGGTACACGCCGGACTCATTAATGGAGATGTGTAATTTTTTGGCGTCGATATTTTGTATGATTTGGCCGTTTCGAAGTAACCGAATCTCAGCATGATATGGAACAAACACAGAGAGTTTAGCCATTTGATTGAATGTGGTTTCCTGACCCATAACCAGATCATTTACCCCCCCTATATTACCTGAGAATAGGAATCCGGTGGAATCGGCAATTATATCGTGTGCGATAAAGCAATTTCCAGCTTTAAGGGCAGCATAAATTTCCCGTTTGTCTTCATGAAGACTCGATTTTGATAACGGTTTGTTCAGTAAAACATGCGTTCGAATTGTACAGTAAAGATATTCATAGGGTAGGAATTTAATGAACCGAAAGAAGGGAAACGAAAGTGCATGAGCGTCTGTCGAACCAATGCCAACAATATGTCGATTTTGAGCTATTTCGTCCCATTTTTGCAGGGCTTCACTTGGCGGGCCTTTAATCGCCCTTTCAGGAAAAACTTGATAATATATAAAGGTGAAAAAATTTACATTGTTAACCCAATCTACCATATAGGACCATATTTCAATTCCACAGTATCGCTCAACCTGCCAATCTGTCCAAAGGTGCCCCTTTCGCACCAGAAGAGGTGGCTTCTTAGCTCCGTAAGGATGGGCAATGAAGCCAAAACCACCCAATTCGTTTACCTCATCAATTAAATTTTGATAATCGGTTCTTTCTTTACCTTGAATTTCCTTCTCGAGGTTAAAGGCAAGGTAATGGCATCCCGATTTGGGAGAGATCTCCTGACCAACCAGCAATAACAGATTATCATGCCATCCTTCATATCCATCAAACAGGGGAGCTAGTGTATCGTGATCGGTGAGTATGACAAAATCGAGTTTTGCCAAAGTAGCCTTGTTGATAATTTCTTCGAGAGACCCACTTCCATCCGAGTAACGCGAATGACAATGTATGGAGCCTTCATATTCGTAAAACATCTTCAATCAAGGTTAGAATCGCACGATCTCTTCCAGTTGACGGAAACGTTCGTCAATTTCCTCGGGAGTAAGTGTCTGCTGGCGATCGAGGCTGAAGTCTTCAACATTAAAAGAGGCAATTACTGTTCCATTAATAATCGACCGACGAACACTTTGTTCAGAAACGTTGTCAGCGGTAGCGAGTGACCCCATAAATCCACCAGCAAAGCTGTCGCCTGCACCAGTTGGATCAAAAACGGCAGTTAAAGGATAGGCCGGAGCAGAGAAAAAAGTCGATTCAGTGAGAGAAATTGCACCGTGCTCACCCTTTTTAATGATTACGCGAGTTGGACCAAAGGTCAGAATCTGTTTTCCTGCTTGGGTCAGGTTGTTTTCCCCTGTTAATTGGCGGGCCTCAGCATCATTCAAGATTAGAATATCTACTTTCCTAAGCGTTTCTAATAGAACTGGGAGGGAAATACCAATCCACAGATTCATGGTATCACATACTACCAGTTTCGGATTCGTGATTTGCTTGAGCACATTCATCTGTAGTTCCGGATTAATGTTAGCCAAGAAAACATATGATGAATTCTTGTAGGATTCGGGAAGTTTGGGCTGAAAATCGCTGAAGACATTTAAATCTGTAAAATGGGTTTCAGCTGCATTCAAGTCATCTATGTAACTGCCGCCCCACCGAAAAGTCTTTCCACCTTCAATCTGTTCCAGTCCATCAAGATCAATACCTCGGGATATCAGGAAGTCGACATGTTGCTGGGGGAAATCGGTTCCAACAACACCAACCAAACAGATGTCATGATAAAAAAAACTTGCGGCTATTGAAAAATAAGTTGCCGATCCTCCAAGTACATTTTCGACTTTACCAAATGGTGTTTCAACACTATCTAACGCGACTGATCCAACGACCAAAATGCTCATGAGATATTTTTTAGCGTCTCCTGTTTTCGTGAAATGCCGTTGACATTCGGCCAATTCTCCGGACAAAAACAATTAGTAAAACGAGTATAATCGCGACTAACAGGATTTTATAAGGTTTCACCCAAACCATTTTGAAATCTACTGTTTTGATTCTAGACAGATAGATCGTTGGCCAAAGCGAGATGATGGAAAGAATAATAGCAATATTTTCCCAGGTTTCTGGTTTCTTGAAGCGGTTCAACATTGGATTCTACCAAATAAAAAAATAAGATTGCAGATTTATCAAGCAATCTAACAACCTTAATCTATGTATTGTGTATTGTAAAATGTTTCTAGGTGCCCATTGCCCAAGAGTTTAGATACTCTTGCTGTTCATCGGTTAGCTGATCAATTTCAACGCCTAACGCTTTTAGCTTTAAACTGGCAATAGAAGCATCAATCTGTTCCGGCACAATATAAACTTGCTTTTCCATGTTCTGGCAGTTTTTGACAATGTACTCAGCAGACAAGGCCTGGTTGGCAAAGCTCATATCCATCACACTTGCAGGATGTCCTTCAGCGGATGAAAGGTTGATAAGTCGACCTTCAGCAAGCAGAAAGATTTTGCGGCCATCCTTAAGGGTATATTCATCCACGAAATTGCGAATAGTCATTTTTTCTTTGCTTAATTCTGCTAGGGCGGGAATGTCAATTTCAACGTTAAAGTGTCCAGAATTGGCAACAATCGCACCATCTTTCATGATTTCAAAGTGCTCACGGCGAAGCACATGAATGTCACCTGTGATTGTGCATATAATATCGGCTTCTTTGACTGCATCAATCATTGGCATCACACGAAAACCGTCCATAATGGCCTCAAGGGCAGTTAGAGGATTCACCTCGGTAACAATTATATTTGCACCTAAGCCGCTTGCACGGCTGGCGAAGCCCCGACCACACCAACCGTAACCGGCAACAACGACTGTTGAGCCAGCAATAAGAACATTGGTTGCTCGAATAATACCATCGAGTGTGCTCTGCCCAGTTCCATACCTATTATCAAAGAAATGCTTGGTTTTCGCATCGTTCACTGCAATTATAGGATATTTCAAAACGCCGTCATTGGCCATACTCTTAAGACGAATCACACCTGTTGTTGTTTCTTCTGTCCCAGCAATCACATTATCTAGAAGTTTCTGGTCTGTGTCAACACTGTGTAGTATAGAAACCAGATCAGCACCGTCATCCATCGTGATATTTGGTTTAAAGTTGATGGCGGCGTCAATATGATCATAATATGTTTCAGTATCCTCGCCTTTAATAGCAAAAACCGGGATATCATAATCAGATACAAGAGACGCAGCAACGTCGTCCTGTGTGCTTAGCGGATTAGATGCACACAAGATGGCCTCAGCTCCACCTGCTTTCAAAGCCCTCATCAAATTGGCAGTTTCACTCGTTACGTGTAGACATGCGGCAATCCGTATGCCTGCAAGCGGCCGATCTTTGGCAAATTGCTCTCGAATCTGCGCTAAAACGGGCATAAATCGATCAGCCCAATAAATGCGTTGCGTGCCTTCTGCCGCAAGATCTAAGTCCTTGATATCGTAATTCATTTCAGTCCTTAACTACATATTTTACAATTATACTTCTGACTTCAGTTTTTCTGCGTAGTCTGTTAGTTCCCAGGTAAATCCATCTTCCTCGCGACCAAAATGACCGTAGGCGGAAGTATTCTGGTAAATTGGCTTACGAAGATTAAGACGTTCAATGATTCCGATAGGTGTTAGATCAAAGTGCTGATTGACCAGTTCGGTAAGCCTTTGATCCGGAATGGAACTGGTACCAAAAGTCTCAACCATAATTGATGTTGGTTCAACAACACCAATCGCATAAGAAATTTGCACCTCACACCGTTCCGCAAGCCCAGCAGCAACAATGTTTTTGGCTACATGTCGAGCTGCATAGGCAGCACTGCGATCGACTTTTGTTGGATCTTTCCCGGAGAACGCACCGCCCCCGTGCCTACCCATACCACCGTAAGTGTCAGCAATGATCTTTCTTCCAGTCAGTCCTGTATCACCTTGTGGACCGCCGATAACGAACCTCCCGGTCGGATTGATATGGTAGGTTATGTCTGGATGTCTTAAATCGTTAGGGATGATAGGTTTAATAACTTCCTCGATTATGGCTTCTCGGAGATCTGATTCTTCGATGTCGGGATCATGCTGAGCCGAGATGACAACCGTATTAACGTTGGCTGGTTTGCCGTCATAATACTCGACTGTAACTTGAGATTTACCGTCCGGTCGTAAAAAATTCAGAAGATTTTCCTTACGTGCGGTAGCAAGCCGACGCGTCAATTTATGAGCTATTATAATCGGCATAGGCATCAATTCCGCAGTTTCGTTGCAGGCATAGCCAAACATCATTCCCTGATCCCCAGCCCCAAGTCGGTCGACACCCATTGCAATATCAGGCGATTGCTTATCAATTGATGTTAGCACGGCAGAATGCTCGTAATCGAAGCCGTATTCCGCTTTGGTGTAACCGATTTCACGAACAACTCGCCGAACAATCTCGGGAATATTGATGGTTGAGCTTGTTGTGATTTCACCGGAGATTAACGCCAATCCAGTTGTGACTAATGCTTCACAGGCTACACGGGCGTTTGGGTCTCCCGAAATCGCTGTATCCAAGACTGAGTCGGAGATTAAATCTGCCATTTTGTCAGGATGACCTTCGGTGATCGATTCCGATGTAAATAAAAATTTCCTGCTCAATTAACCTTCCCTTAAAAACTAAATAAACGATAACTCCCTGCCCTGTTCATCTATATAGGACTTACGCAGGTCTGCAAATTGGATAGAATATAGCCTATGACAATAGAGAAAGGTACTTGTGTCTATGTCCCA
>DTUY01000125.1:27477-31087 GCA_012963885.1 Candidatus Poribacteria bacterium
ATTGGATAGAATATAGCCTATGACAATAGAGAAAGGTACTTGTGTCTATGTCCCACAGCGAGATGGCAAAACCAAGATCCATCATCTGCTCCAAATGTTGAAAAATGTAGTCTGGGCTAAAACATTTCCCTTCTCGACAGTCTTGGTTGACAGTTGGTATGCTTCCAGACAGGTGATGCGATGCATTGAGCCGTTGGACAAAAATTTCTTTGGCTAGCTACTCTTCTTCAGACCGAAAATCGAGGACATTTCTCAAGGCCGCTCCAAAAGATGTTGTTTCTTCTTTCTCTTCCTTTTTTTTCTCTGGTTCCTTGAGTGAACGTGTAACTACTTCCTCTTCCTTTTTAGGTTTGGGTTCGTATTGCTCAACCATTTCGCGCTCTCGATCGGCAACAGCTTGCTTCAAACTGAGTCCAATTCTTTGATCATCCATCTTTAATTCAATAACTTTCAAGTCTAGGATGTCACCTTTAGACACAACGTTGTCAGGTTTATCGATACGTTCCTCGGACAATTCAGATATGTGAATGAGTCCCTCGATACCCTCTTCAAGCCGGGCAAAAGCACCAAATTCAGTCAAATTAACAATTTCACCGCTAACTATCGATCCTACCGCATACTTTGTTGAAACAAGATTCCATGGGTTTGGTTCCACATGTTTTATGCTAAGTGATATACGTTGTTCTTGCGGGTCAATTCTTTGTACAACTGCTTCAACTTCCTGACCTTCATTCAAAACACTGCGTGGGTTTACATTTCGCTTCAGCCACGAAAAATCAGAAGAATGCACCAGCCCATCTATTCCTTCTTCTATCTCAATGAATGCACCGAAATTTGTCACATTTTTGACTATTCCAGTGACCTTAGTTCCAAATGGATATTTTATGTCAAGCAATTCCCATGGATTAGGAACTAGTTGTTTGTAGCTCAACGAAATTCGTTTCTTTTCTGTATTGATGTCGATCACTCGAGCTTCAAGCTCTTGATCTTTTGTGACAATTTTTGATGGGGCCACATTGCGTTGTGTCCAAGACATCTCGGAAATATGGATTAGCCCCTCCACCCCTTCTTCCAACTCAACAAAGACTCCATAACTTACGATGTTAACAACTTGACCTTTAATGGTTGAACCAATAGGATACTTTTCAAATATGGATCCCCATGGATCAGTGGTTTTTTGCTTTAATCCTAGAGATATCCGCTCCTTTTCAATATCGACACTGATGATGAAAGCCTCAATCTCTTCATCTATAGAGACAACTTCAGTCGGGTTGTGAATTTTCCGCCACGACATGTCACTTTTATGTAGGAGACCATCAATTCCGTTAAGGTCTACAAACGCACCAAATTCAGTGATATTCTTCACTTTCCCTTTGATAAGCTGCCCTTCTTCGATGTTACTAAGGAGTTCAGCCTTTTTGGCACTTAATTCTTCTTCCAGAAGCGACCGCCGTGATACAACAATATTGCGTTTCCGCTTGTCTAATTTGACAATTCTCATCGGGTAGGTTTTATTAATGTAATCGTCCCAGTTCCGAATTGGGTGCAATTCAATCTGAGAGGCAGGCAGAAAAGCCCGAAGGTCCCCAACGTCAACACGCATTCCCCCCTTGATACGTTCAGTAATTGTACCTTCTACCGCTTCTCCTGATTGCTCAGCATGAGTCAAGGAGTCCCATAATTTCTGCTCTTCTGCGTATTGTTTCGATAAGACAAGTTGACCATCAGCATCTTCATGACGAACAATGTATACTTCTACTTGATCTCCAACACTGACACCAGGATTTCCGCTGTCGTCGGTTTTAAACTCAGATATGGAAACATATCCTTCAGACTTGAATCCGATATCAATCATAACTTCATCGGATGTCACGTTTACAACATGGCCTTCTACAATTTCACCTTCAGCGAATGCCTTTAGAGAATCGTCATAAAGTGCATCCATGTCAGGCATAGATTCGTCGTCAAAGTTTGAAGTATCTGACTCTTCACCTTCAGTTATTTGTTCAGTTTCTTCAGACTCCTGTTGCGGTTCTTCTCCTTTCGCTTGATTGTCTTCAACCGATTCACGGGGAAAGGAGCTTTCATCATCGCCTTCTTCAGACGTTACCAATTCAGCAATAGTTCCACTTTCTTCGATAACTAATTCATCGACATGAGCTTGTTGTTCTTCAACCACAGGCTCTTCTGGAATTTGTTCGTTCTTTGACGACTTGTCCATCAAGTTATCTAGTTAGCATTTAAGAGATCACCCAATCATTAAAGGCAAGATGCGACTAACTAGTTCCTCCTTCAAATGTGTGTTAAGCTACAGCCAGTTTGTGTCAACCTAGGATAATATACTGAGACCCAAAATCAGAACATTTAGTATATCATAAACCTTATATTAACGCAACTTCAACACAAACTTCCTTTTCTTTAAGCCGAGAATCTGAAACCCAATAACAGTCAGAGTTGCCTCACTAACTTTCAGACCCCTCAGAAACCTCTCAAGATGCTCCATATGACGATGAGATCAAACTAAATAGAAGAATCAGACTACACAACTTCAATCAGTGTGAGATCGGCCTAATCGATGATTACACCCTCAACAGAGAACAGCCTATAGACGTGTTTAAGGTCTGTATACAATTGCGTACCGAAATTCTTGACACTCCCAATCTGGTATATCAAACACCATCAAGAGGAGAGTAGATTAATATGTCTATGGCTCAAGTCACTCACAATCCTGCTATGGCTGACAGTTCTCCCGTTCAGCAGGAATCTGCCCAACAGCTCAAAGGTCTCCGCACTTATACTCAACCTCTCCTTGATACTGGTAAACATGCTATTTTACAGGACATACTTGATCATGTTACGATGAGGAACCTGAAGCAGGTTCAGAATATTGGAAATCAGATGGTCACCAATTATTGTGTGTCAGATCCTTGGTTTCAAACCCTAAGCTCTAGAGATAAAGTGAGGTATGAAACTGATTATCAAGCACAAGGTTGTTTGCCAAGTTATGATGTTGGTTGTCTTCTTATCCTCGTAGTCAAATCAATCAAGCTTGAGTTGCCTTTGTATTGGAGAGAGATGGGAACTTTAATATCTACGTCATATCATAGATGCTGATGGCAACAATCTCACGAACGATTTTTAATCTGACTGGTTTAATTCCGCAGGACATCCTGTTTCACCTGCTAGCAATCTCATGGCTATATGAGGACAGATCAAGCGCAATATTGATTAAATATGCGGCCTCACCTCCTTCGGACTTTTGCCTACTTAGTCAGGAAAACCTAAGCGGGATAAGACAAACACAGTTATTATTTTAATCAATATAAAAGTAGACACTGATTACCAGATTAAGAGTAACAAAGCTACTCGAATATCATCATTTCCTTTTCTTATGGATTTCATGGCAGCTGCTACAAGATTTTGTTACTTGGGAAAAAGCCCTTTTCGCCGCCTCGATATTCTTAGATTTAATAGCTTTCAAAAGTTCTGCACTTCCGATCCGTAAAGTTTCTGAGGCCGCAGTCGCCCAGACTCCGTCAGGACAACGACCATCGGCCATCAGCACATAACTGCTCTCGCTTAGAATAGCAGCGTTCACTGCTAATTTTCT
>DTUY01000126.1 GCA_012963885.1 Candidatus Poribacteria bacterium
CTCCGGAGCGATACCACCACGGACAACATCGTTGGCAGGGATCCCCGCATTTACAGTCCCACCACCTCCATCTGGCATTCCTATATTTCTGATACCATGGAGAGTTTTCGCAGCCCCAGCACCTTGGATACTTAGCGGATACGCCCTTGGTCCGGGACAAACACCAAAATCTTGCGGTGCCGCTTCTAGTTTATTAAATTTCAATTTCACGACTTCTCCTGCTGAATTCTGCATAGTTACAACACCTTTTATGATCCCTTTACCAGCTTGACCTGCATCATCTACCGGGATATGATCATCCTTAAATTTCCACGTACCATTTGGACGAGGCTCAAGGTCGGAAAACTCACAGAAGATTTGTTTATTATACCAATTACCGTCACTGTCTCTCGTATAACCGTAGTCTTTAGGAACCATTGAGAACGGCCACGATTCTGGCACATACCAAAATGGGGCTTGACTATTATTACAAAGATCGATAAAAGTATTAGTATCAGCAGCCCATATCCCCCACACGAAATTATCAAATCTTACCTGATGTTCTAGAACCGCATGGAGCCTCCAAATCTCAGGGACAGGTTTGGCTACATTGACACCTCGCATAATTTGGGGTTCGAATTTTTTTAAGAACATCCCTTCAGTTATGTGATTCCAAATACTTGGGGCATTTGACCTCGTGCCAATATATAACTGTCGATTAGTAGTGTCAGTAACTCCAAAATCTCGGTTAACATAATAAGCTAATTGAATCTGTCGTTTTGTAGCCAATACCACATGGGAAGCACCTGAGACCAATGGTGCAGCGATACCCCATGGTTCATGATTGCCTGCTGGTCTGTTGCCCTGTGCGGTATTTGGTATGTTATTCGCTTGGTTATCAAAACCAGGGTTAGGAATCCAGTTCATGTATTTTCTAATTTTGCCAACCCGCTCGTCAGAAAAATTGAGATTAAATGTTTCAGAAAATGTAAATTCTTGTTCATACCCCATTGATTTGAGATTATGTGTATCTTGGAGAAAAAGCATTTCTTCATATTGGAGACTAGTAGGTGAAATTTCGCAGTCCCAATCGAAAGTCATCAATTGCCCATCGGAAGCAAGAAACTCGGGCTGCCCGAGAGCCTGGGGATCGAACACGTAAATCGGGGATCTACTCCACGTTTGATAATTCATGTCGTTGAAGGTCAATCTTTTGAAAATGTTATAGCATTCCAACTGAGTAGGTTCAAACAATGCATCTGACCTGGTGTTCATTCTCAGGTGAAGTCGCTTGATATCGCAATATCGTTGGTTACCAGTGTTTCCTAAGAAAAACGATTTCTTGTCATTGAAACTCAACCCAGCCCACAAATATATTTTGCTGGGCACCTCAAGTAATCTAGAGTTGATTCTTTGTGTAACGCTTGCTTTAACAAAAGAGTCCTGATAATCGGGGGTTGTGAATTCTAAGTGAAAGATATCTGAAATTTCGTGCTGGTGCCGGATTGCCATCAATGAATACTGTGGCTTGAGATCCTGTTCAGGAACTTGCACAAACTGGACTTCCAAGTAGGGTTTAGCAGTATAAGAGACTTGGAAACTAGAAATCCATCCCGAAACAGGTAGTGCTGGCTCTCCATAGATCCCGCTGTTAACAGGGGTGGCGAATTCTAAAAATTTACTTGGCATATCTCTACTATGAAAGAAACTAAGGTCAGAAGCCATTTTAGTATCATATTTGGTATCAAAGTTAGACCGGAGTTTGTCATGAGTAAACCGAACCATAACATCCCGTAGGTAAGGACACGCATCGTTATATTGTCGCCGACCGCTTGGTAATTTTCTTTCTTTGTTCTGAAAGATGCCAATATCGAGATACATTGTTGCTAAAACATTTGGTTGATAAACAGCTCCATTCATTTCTTGTTGAAATTGAGCGGCCCTGGTGATAAATCCTGGATTGCTCTGCGTCAGGTCAAATGCGTTTGCTGAGACCGAACTGTATGTGTCATGTATTTGTACGTATTGATTTTTTTCGTCATCACTTTCAATCGGATATATCCCATTTGTCTCTGTCGCCTTCTTTAGATTTCTATTGACGATCGGCTTCAAAGAACCACCAGATTGAAAGCTCAGAACGTCACGACCTCGGTATACTCTATCGAGCATGCCTTGATAACGGTTAGGTTGATTCGTAAACATACTGCCGTTCACGATCAACTGGATATCTGAGAACATTTCATAAGCACTAGCTGACAGAGCTACGTTACAGGCTGGAAAATTATCAGCCATTCGCATAGATACATTCTTATCCTGCGTGTTAGCTGCAACATCCAATGGAAGACACAAGCGAACAGATTTCCAGACCATGGATGGGTCATTTTCTTTGATATGGAACGTCAGCGTGCTGATATTTACATCTTTTGGGTTTTGGTCAGATCTCCTGACCACGTCTTCCTCGCACAAATATTTTTTGGTGATATATGTGTAAATAGGCTT
>DTUY01000127.1:0-32124 GCA_012963885.1 Candidatus Poribacteria bacterium
GTTTTTGGGGAAATCATTGGGAGCGAATTTTGCGTTTCAGAGTTGAATCCGCCAAATAATTCTTATCGACACGTCAATAAAATCTGGTTGGAGTTCTAAAATGAGAAGCAGGTCCACTCGCCTCTTTGCCCTAAAACATGAATCATGTTAAGATATTTTAGCCCGTTGGGGAAGCCAAACCTATAAAGTAACTCAAGTATCCAAGTGAAGGTAAATTTATGATGTGTCGTTCACTGATCTCTCAAACTGACTGTTAAGCTTTTAACCCATAGTTATCGTTTAATAAAAAAATCGACCTTTCTCGAAACTTGAGGGAAACTGTTAACATGTATTTGATATAATTCAATTAACTATCATTAGGATGAATAAATGATCATTGTTGATACGCATTGTCATACGGGTACCAGCAAGTATGAACCGATTGAGTCTCTACTGTTCCATATGGAGCAAGCTAATGTAAGTAAAGCTGTATTGATCCAACATGCAGGAAACACTGATAACAGATACCATATCCAATGTCTTCGCTCCTCTCCAAATCGTTTCGCCGCGGCTATGATTGTCGAAGCCAATGACACGGGTGAAAAAATACACCTCTGGGCAGAACAAGGAATCATGGGCATACGTCTCCGTGCTGATTCAAGAGCTGATACTGCCGATCCATTGGCACACTGGAGAGCGGCTGACAAATTAAATCTTGTCGTTAGTGTTCCATGTAGCATATCAACGCTTTTGGGTAATGAATTCAGCCAAATCCTAAATACCTTTCAAGATCTGAAAATTGTTATCGAACATTTGGGTGGTGCCAATCATAGTATGAAACCACCATATCAAGAATTTAAAACGATGTTGGAGCTCTCAAGATATCCTAATTTATTAATTAAGTTACCAGGATTTGGCGAATTTTGCCAATTACCATACCCTTTTACTGATATTCCGCCAATGGCGCGAATGGTTGTTGAGGCCTTTAGTCCACAACGAGTTATGTGGGGAAGCGATTATCCTCCAGTTAGTACCAGAGAAGGTTACAATCATTCACTGGAGTTTCCTTTGGACTATTTCTCCGACCTAAGCGCAGAAGATCAAGAATGGATTTTCGGACGAACGGCTTTATCCATATGGGGATTCTCAAAATGAGACTGTCGTTCTGGGAAGCTTAGCAAGCGTGAAGTATCCGTGGGTGATAATGAACCGTTTGATATGGCGGGTGATGTTTGGGAGTGGTGCATTCTATTACGTAGAAAGTGATGGTGAAAATCCGAGAGGACCTGAAACGAGTGAGGGACGTGTTTTACGAGGTGGTGCATGATACCTAGAGGTTCCCTCCCTCTACCGCTGAGCGGGCGAGCAATTATTCGGATAGCAGTTAAAAAAAACATTGTTGGGTTTCGATGTGCGCAGGACATTCGATAAAAAAACCTGGTTTTGGTTTACTGAAATGGTGATGTGGTCTATTGCAATTAGACATGAAAAGGCTTCCAACCGAGGCAGAAAGGGAATATGCTACTCAAGGTGGAAGCAGGTAAGAATTCGAAAATCTGGTTCCGCTCTAGGGCTTGATACCTCTCAGCATTTCCCTTTTGCCGCGTGGTCCTGGTAATTTTTGTACATGGAATCCAACCTTCTGCATAGTCCGTCTTACATCTCCTTTGGCGCAATAAGTTACCAACCCCCCCCCGCTTTTTAAGGCATCAATCATCTTTACAAATACATCCTCATTCCACATTTCAGCTTGCGCGTGCGGGGCAAAAGCATCGTAATAGATTAATTCAAACTCTGTCTTGTAGTCGGTGTCCTGTACCTTACGGATCGATTTTTGGAATTTGTACTGCGGAGTAACTTGAATGGCTGGCCCCCAAGGGCACTGGTGCATCAAATTAAAAACTTTTTGAAACTTTACAGCTTCCAAAAGTTTTAGATAATTTAATTTAATTGTGCAACTCAAAGGCAGCGGAAACGGCTCAAGGGCATGATAATTTATCAATATTTCTTGATTTATAGTTTCTAAAAAGGTTAGAAACGCGTTCAGACCAGTACCAAATCCGACTTCTAGGATAGAGAGGGACTCTGAGGAGAAATGGCATAACCCCATTTCTATGAACACATGCTTTGATTCCTGAATCGCTCCGTGAATGGAATGATAACGCTCTTTTAAACCAGGAACATCAAGCGTATGAGATCCGTCTCGGGTTGTTATTAGATCTACGTCCATGTAATTTCCCGTTGCTAGCTATGCGGGATGTAATTGGTCCAGACTAGGAAAACGTGATAATCTCTCCGGTCCTAGAAGATTCATATGTGGCGCTAAAAACAGACACGGGTTTTCGGCTTTCTGCGCCGTCGACCATTACCGAATGGTCATCAACAATGGCACCAACCATATCTTCGATAATGTTTTGTTTGAAAGATCTGGATCAACTTCAAAATCACAAATTGAAGGATCCTCAACTTCCTCGCCTGGATGACACCGAAAGCATCACTTTCAAAGGTTAGAATTACTACGCCGCAATCTTCAGTTTCAATTTGGTGATTATAATGTTCGGCTATGTCCCTAGACAGTCGCCACCTCTGCTGTAGTTGATTTATTGAATACACCCCTTGGTTAGCAGCTGATCCGCCTTCAGTCGAATGGTTGCTTCGCCAATCGAGAGGCCAGCTATCATCACAATACGATTGGGCTCGATGCCATTTCATTCGTAGGTCTTCGAGGATTATCGTGCCCAATGTGCCGCTTTCGATAGCTATGCTTATGGTTAATCGGTCGATACCTTTGTCCAAATCAACAACCTGAACAAGACCGAATTTTCAGGCGGTCTTGATGAGTCGGTCACCACTTTTCGAGGCTAATGTCCATCGGTTTGATAGTTAAAGGTGTGCTTGCCAGCTTCGATGGCCCAAATGGCAAAATCTGCGTGTGTACTGCTTGGTGTAAAACACTAACTATGTCCAACTAAAAATCCAGGTTAAATAAATTTTTAGTGGATCTGAAAAATCGTTGTTATTTATAACGAGCGTTTCAGTACAATTCCGTAAAGGCCTACTGCATAAAGCGTCTTTTGATCGGCTAAAGTAATATCGTACAGCCATTGATCAGTACGACTTTGCTGCTTTATCCACGTCTGCCCACCATTTTCCGTGTAGAGAATAGCGCCTTCACTTCCGACTGCCCAGCCTTTTTTTCGATCCTTGAAAAGAACCCGCCACAGAAAGCTGACAGGTTGCCCTTCCTGATATTCCCAGTTGTCTCCTGCGTTCAAAGTATGTAAAATAGTGCCGTTACCACCAACAACCCATCCTTCGTCTTCAGAGACAAAACAAACATCCATCAGGGGTATGTCAGCGTGACTCTGCTGCCTTTCCCAAGTCTGTCCACCGTCTTCTGTCATCAAGATAACGCCTTGATAACCCACTATCCAACCACGTTTCGGATTCACAAAACAAACACCTAAAAGAGGATAATCTACCGGTGATGCCTGTTGAGTCCAAGTCCTCCCACCATCCTGAGAATGAAGGATTCTGCCTTCATGACCAACTGCCCAGCCTTGATGGGAATTGACAAAGTCGACACCATAGAGTTCATGAAAAGAGCTGGTGTTATCCACACTAACATCGTGTGAAGTGGTTTTGGGTGCCGGACAACTACAAGGAATGGAGCAGAAGCAGGAAAACTGGCAAACACAAATGCCCAAATGTCCGTGTTCCTGAATGGTCGAATAGGCCTGCCATTGTTTTCCACCATCCTCGGTAGCGAAAATAAATCCCCCGTCACCAACAATCCATCCTTGTCGGTGATCAACAAAACGAATGGTAGCAAACTCACCCGTTGCTTCACTGGTAATTGGGCGCCATTGGTGTCCGCCATCACTAGTATAAAGGATAGTACCGTTGACACCAACTGCCCATCCTTCCTGTTCTGATCTAAAAGCGACGCTTTTAAGCGTCGCGTTCGGATTGAGATTCTTGCCTTTCCAAAAGTTCCCTCCATCGGTAGTGTAAAGTAAGCCGCCCGTTGAAGAGATGACAAACCCATCGGTCTCATTGACAAAGGCAATACCTAGCAGATTAGCATCGGCTGTTCCAGACTCACGACGCTCCCAAGTTCTGCCGCCGTCCTTTGTCTGGGCAAGAGAGCCTTCATGACCAACTAACCAGCCCTGTTCCTGATCCAGAAAGTAGCCATCGGTGAAATGTTCTCCTGGCGCTTTTTGGCGGATCCAGGTTTCACCGCCATTGGTTGTGTGTAGTATGGTTCCCCAAGTTCCAAGAACCCAACCTGTTTCACTCGAGACAAACCTCACTTTATAAATCGTTTGGTTGGTACCGGAGTCCTGAATCTCCCAGGTTTTGCCTGCATCCATTGTATGCAGGATAGTGCCGGAAACGCCAACAGACCAACCCTCGTTGTCTGTAATGAAGGTAACATGCCATAAGTGCTGATTCAAACCCGAGTACTGAATTTCCCAGTTTTTACCACCGTTAAGTGTATGAAAAATATAACCTGTGGTCAAATCGCCGCCAACCACCCATCCTCGATCAGAATCAACAAAGTGAACACCATAGAGTTCAATCTCTCGAGGAATAGGCAGTTGCCGCCAAGTATGACCACCATCCTCAGTTCGAAGCACCATTCCAAAGTCACCAACCACCCATCCTCGATCAAGATTAACAAAGTAAAGTTCGTTAAAATTTTCATCAACTGGGCTGTCATATTTCAACCACGCCTTGCCCTGGTCTACTGTTTTCAAAAGAATACCGCTACTTCCCACAATCCAGCCTACTTCTTTGTTGCTGAAGGAAATCGCGTTTAATCTGCCGTCCTTGCCTGCAGAACGAACAATCTGCCAGCCCTCACTCGTTATACTGGTTGGATTCTCTCGGTTTTGAAAATGACAACTGATTAAAAAAGCCTGAACAAAGAACAAAAAAGCGATTATTAATCGATTAATTATAGTCATATTTTCATCCGTGTTAACTTTTCTACCCAGTAGAAAAATCACGTTGGAAGCATTTTTAAAAGATTTACGGTTTATTTTATCATTTACCTAAACTGATTTGTTTGGATAGCTATTCTGGAGGATATATTCGGTACAGACAATAATTCAGTACCTCTCCATTGATGATAGAAGGTCCAAATCTCTTGATTTCATGGAGTATTGGCTGTCGTGATTGAAATATTATTAACTTCCTTTCCATCCACATAAAAGATGTAGCTATATCCTTTTTTTACTAGCACAATTTGATACCATCGGAATGTTTCACCATGCCATGGAGCATTAATCCAAATGCCCTCTTTACCCGGCTGATTGATGTGAAACGCTATATTACTATCTTTAACGGATGGGTTGTAAATCAAGAACCACTTATTTCTTTCCCCTAACCCTTCATCCTTGGCAACAAAAGCGGCATTCGGCTTCCCTCTAAGGTTAACCCAAAGCGCAATCGTAAAGTTAGTTCCATTCAGATCCAAGCTCTCATCATTTCCGACATCTACCCAAGCAGTACCATCGAACATAAGGGACTTGTTGAATTTCCCGTTTTCCCATTTCGCGCCTTTTAGAACCCCATGATTGCTATAATTTGACAAATCTATCGTGGTGTCACCTTCACCTTCACCGAATGACATGGCAAGAACTGTCTCAGGGTCTACAGTCATAGTTTCTACGATGCCTGAGTCAAAATGTTTCAGGATTTCTTCCTGAGTTAAAGACCTTTTCGTCATCAGGAGTTCATCAATAGATCCTGTAAAATAGTTTTCATCTTCAGCTCTGCCAATTTCTAAGGGTGCTATGACGTCTGGAATATTCGGTAATATTATTTTTTCTACTGGACGAGCAGAAATCACGATAACGTCCTCATCTCTTTCATCACTTAACCGCTGGATTTCCTGGAGAACTTCACTCATTGGTGTGCTTCGTCCATGTCGCCATTTCATGTCCCAGATGCCATAAGAACCGAATCGTTTCGTGCGGGGATAATAGAATTGATCTTTCTCCAAGTATCCGAGAACCTCTAGTGTTAAATCGTCAGGTGCTGCCCCAGCAATTAGCATGTTGTCTGCCTTGGATTCTTTGATAAACTGAGCCACCGATTTGCCTTGAGAAAAGGGATGTTTGTACTCCAAACTAGCTGCTACCAAGCCTCCAACCGAATGCAATCCAAAAAGGATGATAAGCATTGTGTTTAGAACTCTTTTTAACATTGGAATATTTAAGAAGCTACAGAAACGTATTTCCTGATAACTATAGCGTGAAAGCCACATCGAAGCGACAAATAACATAAAGAGAAAACCGTGGTGTCGTATCGAACCATGGTATATTGTATAAAAAAAAGCTAATAAACCTACTTGTCCCGCATAAGTACATGGCTAATACTGTTGGTCTTCTGAGCAATGCAATAACAATAGACAATAAGATAAGGATTGATAGAGAAAATTTGATTTCAAAGGCAAAGGGTAATTTATTTAGGTAGTTAGATCCCCAAAAATGTAACGTTGGTTGCGGAATCGGAAAAAAGGCTGTTGGCAAGATATTTAAGATATTCTGTAGGTATCTTACATCAAATTTCAGCATCCATGCTTGAGAATGACTCGTTCCTTGGTCCGAAGCCGGTGTAATTTGCATGATAGCCGTTACAATTCCGATCAATATTAGGGCAAAGCCGATTCCAATTTTCGATTTTTCGGGTCGGTCTGAAGTAAACAGGACTTCCAATAATGGCAAAGATGGATATTACAATAATTAGCGCATGAACACTAGTATGGGCTAGTAGAAAAAGGATTAGACCGATAAGTGGGAATTTCCTCCTCCAAGATTCGAAAAGTATGCAGAAACTGCAGAGCAGTAGTATACCGACAGCATAGTTTCTGCAGATAACGGCGTATTCATAGAAGGAAAAGTAGCCAAAAGAAAATAACACTTTTTGCAGCCTTGTAAAAGGTGAAAACCTACAAAATAAATAAACCGTTGTTGTGGCGATAATTAGGTGGTATGGCTGCATGATCACTGGTGAATACGTTATGAATTTGAGTATAAAGAGTCCAAAATGCCATAAGCCGGGATGCCCTTCGTAGTTTTTCAAGACCTTTATTAATTCAAAAGGAGTCTTACAATCTCTGGCAATTAGCCATGCCTGTATCTCATCCCTCCACATCTCGTGATGCCAAGCTAAGATTGCTCCTGAAAGCAAAAACATAGCCGATATTAGTATGGCATATCCGTTTTCTGACAGTCGCGGAGTATCCTTCGTGACAAATCGCGTTTCTTATGTAAAGTCCTAAAAAGAAGTTGTAAATATTGTATAAAGTTATGGTAATCTTAAATTTGCGCGCAGAGAACAGAGAAAGGTAAGATAAATAAGTTAGGAAAGGATCAACCTGTAAAAAAGCAAGTACTGGAGTATATTCTCGGTTAAAACCACCCCTTTGGTGGGGTTTCGATCCGATGACATTCACACTACAAGGCGTTAGTGCTTTTCTCCAAAATGAATTCACAGCCTAAACCGTATGTACGTGACTCATCCATCAATAATGCCATGTTCGGGAACTGGATGACGTGCCATCCCCCCCTGATTGCTTCAAGCACCGATTGGTAAGGCCAGTCATCAGGATTAGACGGGATTTCAGATATCTGACCGTTCTCTACCAGAAGGATGCCATGAACCCCGGAAGTTAAAGAGGTCCCACTTGTTTGAAGATAGAGCAAATCTTGCCTTTGTGGTTCGATATGATTGAATTCTGCCAGCCCCGTATGTAAACTTGCTTCAGTCAGTTCGCCTCGTTTTAATTCCTCAATCCACTGTTTTATTCGTTGTTGAAACACTTTGTTCGCCTTCATTCTATTCTCTGTTATCTCGGTTTTCGATCATTAGCTCTGGCATGTCTACTGGACTGTAATGACAATCCTGCCGTTTACCCCTCCAATTCTCATTAGATCTAAAGCTTGGTTAACCTCCTCTAGTGGAAATGTTTTTGCGATCGGAGGGTTAATTATTCCGGCGGCTAGCATGCCGATGACATCGTCAATATCCTGCCTAGAACCGTTTCGAGTACCAATAATCTCTAGTTCCCGCTGTGCGATTTGGATAGTATCAATTTCTGGAAATTCAGGTTCTTCGCCAATAACCACAATCTGTCCACCACGCATAACATACTCGGCACTGGCCTTCATGGTAGTGGAAGTGCCAACACAATCGAAAACACATTGTACACCATCACCCCCCGCAAATTCTTTGATCTGTTTAAGGGTATCAGGATGGTCCGGTTGTAGTGCCAGATCCGCACCGAGTTTTTTTGCTGTTTCTAGCTTCCCTTGCGTTCGACTGGTGGCAACAATGTTTACTCCCGAGGCCCTTAGTATCTGAACTAATATCTGCCCGATCCCACCAGACCCAACTATCACCGCAGTATCATTTGGTCCTAACCTTGTCCTTCTAATCGCATGGATAGCAGTAATTGCAGCGCAACTTGATAAACCACCAACTTCGAAGGAAATTTGCTTGGGTAAAACAAATAGATTCTCTGCAGGGGCAACGAAGTACTCAGCAAAAGCACCATCATTTAATACTCCCAGCAATCCTATGAGGTTTGCACACTGGGCATCTGATCCTACACGGCAATAGTAGCAATTTCCACAAGTAAAAAAAAGATGAGGCACGACACGCTGTCCTGTCTCAAAACCAGATACATTCTGACCTACCTCGACCACAATACCTGCTGGCTCATGCCCAAGAATATGAGGAAGCTGAGGAATGTATGCCAGTCCGTCGTAGATGTGTAGATCCGTTCGGCATATCCCACATGCTTTGGTTTCAACTAGTACATCATCTGGCCCAATTTGCGGTATGGGAACATCTTCGATGCACAAAGGATTACCGACCTTATGTAAGACGGCAGCTTTCATAAATGTTTCCAAGTGGATAACTATTTCGTTCTGAAGTACTGCGGATGATCAGCACCCCCCTGGATTTTGTTCGCAATCAGATCCAAGCGAGTTAGATAAAGACGACGGAGAACACAACGTACGAAAACGAAACAATCAATTATGTGTTTAATTAACAGATAGAAATTTAGAATTAATCAAACAAAGGACATCAGAGCCAATTTGTCAGCTATAGTCCTAATTTTTCTTCTACCATTTTTATACGTTCTAAATTACGTTTTGCTCCATCTTCCAGCAGAGGATAGTTATACATATCACTTGTTAAAGTACCATTAAAACTAATCTCTTGCAGGTTTTCAACGATGGCATCCAGTGCTAGTTCCCCTTCTCCCAGAGGAAGATGCAGGGCATAAGTACGACTATCTCCATCTGAAAAATGAATGTGTTGAATGCGATGCGCTAAATTCTTAATTGCCTGAAGATATGTATCGGGTTGTCCGACTCCGTAATGACAGCAATCGTACACCAAACCGATATTGCAGCGATCAATTCCATCAATCAGATCAATGGCGAAGGTGTCATCCATGCTCAATGTATCCGGATGAGGTTCTAATACAACCTTTAACCCATTCTGACCTGAGAGATCCGCAATCTCTTGGAAGAGAGGAATAAGGATCTGAAGGCATTCCCCCGGACTTCTCCCGTCAGCGATATCTATTTGCCCATCATGGGCGATAATCTGAACGAGATCAAGGTCGGAGGCAAAATCAATTGCCTGCTTGAAACCTCCTACTGTTTCTTCTCTGGCGTGATAGGGATCAAAGTCCACCCAGGCATCGAAACCATACATTGACAGGCCAAGCCCTTTAACCCAATCAGCAAAGACTTTTCGTGTCCCAGTGGTGGTAAGTTTTTCAAAGAAAGGTATACGGGAAACTTCTATCGATTCAAAACCTATTCCCTGTATGAGGTGACAAATATCTTCGATGCTCCGATTCTCATAAAAACTAACAGCATTGATACATGCCATCTGCAACCTCCTGCTGTTTATCCAATAATTTGGTGAGCTTCTTCTGGTGAAGCAATCTCTCTTCCCAATTCTCGGGAGATACGTACAATCTTCTCCACTAATTCGGCATTACTCTTAGCATATTTACCAAGAGCCAAATAAGGATTATCTTCCATCCCAACCCGAACATGTCCACCCAAGATGATAGCTGTGGTCAGGATCTGCCAATGTGTTGAGGGATCCATAACACTTACGTTATAGTTGAAATTGTCCGGTTTGTGATCATGCATATACATCATCGCTTTAGGAGTTGGAGGTGTCCAGCAACCTCCTTTCCAACCGAGAAAAAATGTTGTCCAAACAGGTGTTTTCAATAGTCCCTGTTCAACTAACCTCACGGCGTTCCAGATACCGCCATAGTGAAATGCTTCAACCTCCACTTTGACACCATATTCGGCTGTGACCCGACAATATTCAGCCAACTCGTCCCGATCATGAATGCCATATAGCTCAACAGGGGGATTTCCCGGTTCGTAATCAAAGCATTCATCGTGAGCATTGAAACAGATCGACATCATATCAGGATGCTGTTTCATAAGTTCTTTACGCTGTGGGAAACGACCGTTTGCAATACCATATTGGATTATCGGATCACATTTATCCTCAATCAATCCCTTCAAGCTTGCCCACCCAGGAACATCCAAATCAGACAATTTGGTACCATCAGCTTGGATTTCCTCGTCGACGGTGTATGGCCCGTGTAAGTGACAAATACTTGCTCCAGCATTCACGCTGCGTATATATTCTTCAGCTTGGGTTGCTACACTTTTGGGATTATGGGGATTACTAGGATATGACATCGTCGAATCGCATGTAACGGTGATAATAAGTTTTTCCATGGATTAAGTATCCTTGCCAAATTTGGTCTTTGAGACAGGATAACCAACATCGTCGGGTATGTTTTATATTATAATATCGCTAAATGTCTACACTCGTTTGAGATAGTAGCTGTGTGGAATGCAAATACGAGGTGGGAATCAGCCAAAAACTTGCCGGACTTTCTAACTTTCTAATAAACAATACTAAAAGCCAAGATTTTCCAATGAGGCAGTATTGCGAAATAGTCTAATGGAGTTTATCGAATAACCTCTAGAGGTTATCCACCCACGGTGAAAAAAGATCGAACATGTGGGAAATGGCGTTTTTAGGCTCCAATACCAACTTCGTAGGTATTTTCGATATGCTTTGCAATCAGCTCTTCTGCTTCTTGATTCTTCTGCCTCTTCATGGCAGCAACGACAGCTCGATGTTCTTTTTGAGCTCTTTTAGCTCTGGCAGGTAATTGAGCAGTTAATATTCGAAAGATGTTTATACGATTTCGAATATTATCCAGCAACTGAAATAAGACTTCATTATCAGATTTCTGAATAATGTAGCTGTGCAGTTGCTCATCTGTGTCTAGCCAAGCTTTTGGATCTTCTGCCTCGATGCTTTTATCACCTGCTTGTAAAATTTCTTCCAATCTTTTGTAATCCGCAGGACTCAAATTCGGGACAGCCAAGTTAATAGCCAGACTCTCTAAAACAGTACGCACATCAAAGAGATCCTTGAACTGCTCCTGAGATGGCATAACAACCTGGGCACCTTTATGAGCAATAATCTCGACAAGCCCATCTTTGACCAAAAGCCTCAACGCTTCTCGGATGGGGGTTAGACTAGTTCCCATTTCTGCAGCCAGGTGACTAACGATTAATCGAGAACCAGGTTTAAGTTCTTGATTAATTATTCGTTTTTTTACATTCTGGCGAACCTGATCTGCTAAAGTTGAATATTCAACTTGATTTTCGTTCATTACAATCTAATACCTCCTAATAAATAGTAAATTGCACAATAGAACCCATATCAAAAATCCAATTTTTCATGACACAGCATAAAGGATTTCGCCCTGATTGACCGAATCCCTTCGCTATATTAATTAACTCCTAAAAATATATTAAAGTCAAGTTTTCTGTAAATCGCCACAAATTCTTCTACATATGTTGCCCATATTATATACAAACCCATGATGATTCTGCAATCCGAAAAGCTTTTCACTGCGGCGGCAAAAAACTGGCATTCCCAACAATATTACACAAGATAAAGGTTAAAACCATGTACCCACGACAACTCAAATTAACATAAACAGAATACTATGTGTTTGTTTTGGCTTTTCGCAGTTGTGTATGATCTGAAACCTACAGTCTTACAGTGGAGTTAGGATACTCAATAGTCACTTTCGATGTGGTCATGTAAAAGGGCTTGGGGGTGAATTGAATGTTTGTCGGTAAACTTTCAATTTTGTTATCAGAACTAGTGGTTTATAACCGTATACTCTCCTGCAGTCTTCCAGTCAGGCCAGCTTAAACCATTTGGATCCCAGACAATCTGGCCACTTCGGATGGTCATCATACACTGAAGCTTTTGATTCCCCTGAAGTCTGGCATGCCCTGAATCAACGAACCCAAAATTACCTCTTTGCAAGTCGAGGACAGCAATATCAGCTTCCGCATCGATGCCGAGATTACCCAATTCCAACCGATGAATTGCTTGGGCTGGTTTCGCAGTTGACCGTAGAAGGACATCTTCTAACGACATTCCCATGTTGAGGCATTTCGACATGGTGGTCAACATGTTTGCGTTGGGAATAAGAGCGCTACGTTTATGTAGATCTGTACTAATAGTATCTGGTAAAAATCCTTGCTGAATCGCAGGAACTGCAACCCGCCACCAGAAACTTCCTGCGCCATGTCCCAAGTCAAAGAGAATTCCTCGCTCTCGGGCTTCAAGCATGTAGTCTTCAACTTTCCCATCCGAATCTAAGGTTGGAATATGTTGCGCGTATACATGCGTATGGATATCATTTGGCCGCATACGCTTCAGGATTAGATCCGAATAGGATCGTGTTGGTCTTGGCCAAAAATCAATCATTACAGGTGTGTTGCTTAGTTCAGCAGCCCGAATGGCTCTATCTACTGCCTCCCAACCTGCCCCGCCAAAATGCGCGGTTTTAACACCCACAATAGATTCAGGGTACTTCTGCACAGTTTCAGCACAAGGAACCGGATCCATTTCATTTATATCTTGTTCAACCGCGCCCAACATTCCCGCTCCAACAATATTTAAAAGAACTAAAACACGGGTTTGGGATTTTGTTATAATGGTATCTCTAAATTCTTCGAAAGACTTCCAACCAGCTCCGCCCGTATCAACAACTGTTGTGACACCATTTGTGAATGAATGAACATCAGGAAACATCCAGCCATCATATCCTCCGTAAACGTGAACATGAATGTCAATCAAACCAGGAGTCACATAGTAACCAAAGACAGAGACTGTCTTGCTACTTTCTGTAGATGGGATATTCGGCAAAACCGCAGCAATTTTCCTGTCTTTGATGGCAACGTCCATAACCGCGTCGATCTGATTTGCCGGATCAACCACATGCCCACCTTTCAAAATGAGATCATAAGTCATTATTCACCTTACCTCATGAAAAAATTGTAGGTTAGCATATTATACAATTAATTACTTCCCAGCAGATGTGGAAACTTAAAAGAGCTTACTATTTCGCCTGTAACGATTTCTGGTAGAGAGCAATAGCATAGAATTCGTATGAGGCTGCTTGATCCGGCACGTCAACCACGTGTACTGTAAATCGGGCTGGCACGCCATTTTCAGGCATATAATCCTTGAAAAAGTTGCTGTAGGCTCGAGCATAAGCTTGACGCAACCTCTCTTGTTCGACAAGATATCCCTGAGGATCTACCAGCGGGTTTGGTGATTTAGGCTGACATCCAAACGCGTGAACCTCGACAAAGTCGATGTCTTTCAGCGAATCACAAATATCGGCTTCTTGCAACCAAGACTCCCAACTTTTGAACACCAGTGGAATTTCATCATCAGGATTCATTGAAACCAGTTCCTCCAAGTTGAGAACTCCTTTTGCCGAATACCCACCGGTCAGTCCGGAAAAGTAAATCTTCAAATCGCCATCGGGTAATGTTTCCGTGACAAGTGCTGAAAGAACTGGAGTTTCCCCATGATAATAGTAAGTCAATTTTCCACGCTTTTTGACATTAAAAGCCATTAGTATTTTCTCCACATATTCAAGTGTAGTTATAGTAGAATGTTGATGATGTTGTAGTATATTACATCATAACCCAAGTTTTGAACTCCGTGCAATTTTAGAGGTTGTTTTATCTCCTAGCAGGAGACAAAATAGTTAGCTAATTGCCCTCAAAGTGACTGGGTAATGCTTCGATTGCAGCAATGATTCTATCTTCTAGATCGCTGTCGTCACTGCTATGTACACGATTATGTCTATCCATCCATGCAATGTTTTCCTCCAAACTTTTTACTAGATCCTGTTTAGGTTGAAATTCAGGAATATCCCTAGCGATTTTTGAATTGCTAAAGATTTGCGTGTGTCCGAAGTTCATGCTTAATCCACCAAAACGCTCTGGTGAGATCGCAATTAAGACATCTTGTGGAACATGGATGATTTTGGCTTTAACATCCAGTGCTTCAGCAACTGCATAATGCCATTGGTCCCACGTTCGTGGTTGCGGATGAGGGATGTTATAAATTTCACCAAAGCATTTTGATCGACCAAGTACAGATTCAAACCCAACTCCAGCATCATGTGATGAAAGAAATTGGAAATAGCTTAGGCCATCTCCGGCAGAAAGAATTGGTTTTTCTTGACGAATCCGATCTATCCAACTGCTGTCACCGCCTACTTGCCTTTGCACATCCATACCGGGACCGTAGGTATAAGATGGCTTGAAAATGGTAACCGGAAATCCATCTTCCCTATACGCTTCCAGCAATAATTTATCAGCAGCAATTTTATCAAGTCCGTATTTCGATTGACCGTTCAATGGAGCTTCCTCATCCAAGTTTATTCCACTAAACGGTGGACCATAAGTCATGACCGTTGAACATTGGATAAAGTGTGCTACTCGCCAGCGAAACGCACGTAATGCAGAAGCGGCATCTTCCGCATCAAAGGAAATCATATCGATAACAGCGTCAAAAGCCTCGGAACGCATTTTATCTTCGAAATCCTTACGTTGGCGCCGATCACCGTGAATAACGCGTACATCAGAAGACGGAGGATCGGGATGTCGCCCTCGATTAAATAGAGTAACTTCGTGATTCTGATCTAGTAACGCGGTTACAATTCCACGACTAATGTTTCCCGTGCCACCAATAACTAATACTTCCATATTTTTTATTTTTCTCCCTGTTTTTGATCATTATTGGTCTAATTAGACCTCCTACAACGTTAAGTAGTAAAACTCTTCGAAAAAATATTTGGACTCAAAAATCTCCGAACTTCTGTTTCTTCGACTTGCGTAAGGGGGCATTGAAGTCAACTAAACCGGCATACATTAACTAATAGTATTGGTGAAAAATGGCGATTATATTATGTGCCAAGTGATTTGGTGTAAAGCGTAAAGGTCGAGGATGTAATTTGTTGCAATTAAAGTATTGAGACGAAAGCAAAGAAGTGATTAACTACCCATTGGTGGATCTTTCTAATGCCTTTGATCCAGCATGGAATCTGTACCATGGCCATGCCAACCTTCAGCAGTTTGAAGGTTGGCTCAATTACCAATGGCTGTTGATGCAGTCGTAGATGTTTCAGTCTTTATCTGCCTTCGGATTGGGAACACAGGTTGAGCCTGACAAAAAGAAGCCATTGGAGATTGTCAGCCAGAAGTGCTTTGTCTACCTGAGCGACAATCAACTGAGCCACCGATCAGCTGTTGCATTCTATTCATAGCTGGTACTTTTTTGAATTTTGCTATGGATTAGAATACCCGGATTCAGTTGTAGCCAGCAATTCTTTTAATTTCTTCAATACTAATAATTAAGTATAAAATTTAATAGAATACGTTATTCTGGATTTCTCAAAGCATAGAGAACACTGTTTAATAGTATAAGTTTTAAGCTAGTTTGCTTGATGCAATCAACCTTTAATCTAGCTCTATTACAGTTTGACTTTGAATATCATGTTAATGTATAATTATGCGTCGTTATTTCATTTAAGAGATTAAACATTTTTGGAGGAATAATACACATGGCAGCAAAGCAGTTGATATATGACACTGAAGCACGGGCAGCGCTGAAACGTGGCGCGGACTTGCTGAGTAAGGCAGTAGTTGCCACGTTAGGGCCAAAAGGTAGGAACGTTGTACTTCAAAAATCATTTGGTGCGCCCGTTGTTATAAGCGATGGTGTTACTGTGGCTAAAGAGATTGAGCTTCCTGATAAATATGAAAACATTGGGGTGAGTTTGCTGAAATCAGTTGCCACTAAAACAAACGATGCCGTAGGAGATGGAACAACCACTGCAACTTTACTTGCGACACAAATCATCAACGAAGGGATAAAAAATGTCGCTGCTGGCGCGGATGTCATGCAACTAAAACGCGGCATTGAGAAAGCAACTGAAGTTGTAGTTGAAAATCTGAAAATTCAGAGCAAAGAAATCAGCACTCCCGACGAAATAATACAAGTTGCGTCAATCGCTGCGAACGATGATGCCAATGGAAGCAATATCGGGGAGATTTTAGCTGATGCCATAGAAAAAATTGGTAAAGATGGCGTTATTACGATTGAAGAAGGAAAGGTTTCAGAAACTACAATTGATATTGTCGAAGGCATGCAATTTGATCGTGGTTTCCTTTCAGCACATTTCGTCACAAATGTAGAAAATCAAACTGTTGAGCTGGAAAACCCATTAATTTTAATTAACGAGGGCAAAATTAGTACTGTTGTTGATTTAGTCCCAATTCTCGAAAAAGCGTCAGAACTTCAACGATCCATCTTAATCATCGCAGAGGATATAGAGGGAGAAGCCTTGTCGGTGTTGGTTGTGAATAAATTGCGTGGCGGTTTGAATGTTGCCGCCGTTAAAGCTCCTGGCTTCGGTGATCGTAGAAAGGCCATGCTAGATGATATTTCGGTTTTAACCAAAGGACAAGTCATTTCTGAGGATCGCGGTATTAGGCTTCAAAACATAGTCATAGGTATGCTTGGCAGTGCACGTCGTGTCGTGATTGATAAAGACAATACGACAATCGTTGGTGGTGCTGGTGACTCAGGCGCGATTGAAAAACAAATTTCTCAGATCCGCTTACAAATTGAGCAGACAACCTCTGACTATGACAGAGAGAAACTCGAAGAACGGTTGGCTAAACTTGCTGGCGGCGTGGCTGTTGTGAATGTTGGCGCGGATACAGAAGTCGAAATGAAAGAGAAAAAATCACGTTTTGAAGATGCTCTTTCAGCCATTCGTGCTGCAGTTGAGGAAGGAGTCGTTCCTGGTGGAGGTGTCGCTTTATTGCGGTCTCGGGATGATCTTAACAGCATACAACTGGATGGAGATCAAGCGGTCGGAGCAGATATCATTAATCGTGTTTTGACTGAACCGGTTAGGGCAATTGCTGAGAACGCCGGACAGGAAGGTTCCGTGGTCGTGGCTAATGTCTTGTCGGGTGAAGGCTCATATGGATTTAACGCTAATTCCCTCGAGTATGAGGATTTGCTGGATGCTGGTATTGCTGATCCAACGAAAGTTGTCAGGGAGGTCATTCAAAATGCTTCCAGCGTGGCGGGTCTTTTGCTGACAACAGAAGCCTTAATCGCTGAGGTGGATGAAGGAGACTAAGAGGGGGATTTACTCGCATACCCTCTAATCACACCATATAACCGAATCCTAATGAAAAGCTGTGCCGCATCGCATGATGTGGCACAGCTTTTTGATTGCTGAAACTGGCTGTCTCGTAACACTAAAAACTCTACAGAAATAATAAGTGGATGTACTAGGTTTTTCCCATTCCAGACGATTCACTCTGGGAAGTTAGCTGTCTATTTTTAAGCAGTTCATCACGCTCAAGCGCGAGTGATGAGGTAGATCTCTTGGTTTTATACTCATCAGCAGGGCTGTTGTGCAATACTAAAAGTTCCTCACCATTTTTTATTATTTGATCCCCTCTAATCATAACTACCTCGGTTTTACGCATGCTAGCTGTCATGTTGACTGTTACTTTACACCACCGATGTATTGCAATTTCCCATCCATTTTCTGCTCTTCTTTGACTGAACTGTTCAGGAATATCAATTGATTGCACCTGATTCATGTTAATAACTACCCCACTTTCAGCCCAAACTTCTTCTGCCAAATACGCATTATCTGCTACTTCCGATACTTCTGCTCCCTCTGTTGCGTTTCCGTTTTCCAAGTCTTCATTATCCAGATTGTCTTGCCCTTTGTTAGAAACACCGTTTTGATCAACCAACTCTTCTTCCCTAATTTCTTCAACTTCAGGGTTTTCCTGCTCAAACATGGAGTCCCTCTCTAATTCAGAAAATGGTACCAACCAGAAAGCGAGTATAACAAAGACAATATGAAAAGTCAATTAAATAACTCGGGACTCCAAGTGATAGGAATTGTTGGGAAAACCTCTGACATTATGATACAATTTCGCAAAATTTATACCATTTTCTGGAGCAACAGATTATTTATGTTTGTGAAGGTGGCAACCACAGATCAAGTAAAACCTGGACGTGGATTTGGGACAAAACTTGATAAAGTCTTTATTGGGATTTACTGTATAGATGGTGAGTATTACGCAATAGACGATGTCTGTCCACATATGGGAGGATCCTTGCATCACGGCTTTATGAACGACTGTGTAGTTTCGTGTCCATTGCACATGTGGGAATTTGATGTTAAGACGGGTGAGTCGGTTTGGCCCGGTAGTCTCAACATTCCCGCTTATCCAGTTAAAATTGAAGGCGATGATATTTTAGTTGATATTGACTCACCTCAAGTACAAGATATATAAAGGATGATCTAATGGCATATCTAGTGACAGGAGGATTTGGCTGCATTGGGTCATACGTTATTCGTGATCTGTTAGAAGCAGGAAAGCAAGTAATCGTCTACGATCTGACGTACGACCTGACAATCCCCAACATGGTGTTAAATGATAATCAGATCAACCAAATCACCTTCGTTGGCGGAGACATCACAGATCTCCCAAATATTCTCCAAACTATTAAAAAGAATAATATTGATCGGATCATCCATCTTGCTTCGTGGCAGGTACCAGCCTGTCAAGCTAACCCTCCTTTAGCTTTAAAAATTGTTTCTGAGGGTACAGTTAATATCTTTGAAGCCGCGCGGATATTTGGCATTGAACGCACTGTATGGGCTAGCAGTGTTGCTGTTTTTGGCTCACCTGATGACTACAATCATCAGCAAATCAAAAACGAGTCGGCACATTTCCCAAAATTTATCTATGGTGCGTGCAAATCATTGAATGAACGTTACGCGGAACATTATTTTAATGAGTATGGCCTTGATACGATTGGTCTCCGCTTTACAGCTGTCTATGGCGTTGGACGAACACGTGGCATGAGTTCTTTCACGACGAAAATGATAGAGGCTGTAGCGCTCGGTAAGTCCTACGAAGTCCCTTTCGGTGATGACGCAGTAGATTGGCAGTATGTTGAAGATGTATCACGCTCAATCGTTATGTCTGCCACTTGCCCAACGACTAAAACACGTGCCTTCAATGTTTGTGGCGGTGTTCGAGAAGTCAAAGAGGGATTCGATTACCTAAAAGCAATTGATCCCAGAGCAAACATTTCATTAGAGCCTGGGCTGTTTGGTATCTCATGGGATTATGACGCATCAGCAATAGCCAAGGAAATTGGGTTTGTGCCAAGTTACACCATGGAAACAGGAATTGATAAAACTTTGGATCGATTCCGTCAATTACAGAAAAAGGCTATAATTAGCTAAACATGGTACCGGAATCATAGAGACTTTATTCAAGAAGCCATTCGCAATTTTTTCCACTGAGGGTACAGACGAAAGATTGGGTTCAATTATATTCAAGCTTAGCTCTCCCAGCGTTTCTATCGCCTGATTGACAATTTTTCTACTTTTGGCTCAAGATCCACAAAAAATGTGGCCAGAGGCCCCCTCACCTTAAGGTCACTGATCGGTACCCAATTCCTCCGTATAATCGAGTACCGATCTTTTTCCACCGTACCCATCATCTGTCATGGTGCTCATCATAAAGGCAACATCCTAAATGTAATTAAACTGCAAGTGGCGGGAGTCCTTACCAGATCAATAATATCTTTAATCGCAACTGGAACACCTTGCAATTTCCCCTGATCATGATTGCTCAGAATCCCTATTACCACTTGTCCCGCAAGCTGGGCCTTTTTTTCTTCTAAAACAATTGGATTAAAGCACTCAATTGTATTTTCTGCTGATTTATGCGGACAAACATGGCTTCGATCAGATCGGTAGGAGAAAGTTTCTCTGTTACGAATTAGGTTTGCTATTTGATCTATCGAATAGAGCAATACGTCTGTCATGACGATTTCTACTTTTGTTAGAAATATCGGTTTTACATGGTAAGCATAACACCAAAACGGAAACCTGTTCAATTAAGACGTATGATGTTGAACTGCTTCTTCTGACAGTCAGCAGTCTTCCTTCAATCAGAAATGTTATAATCAATTTAAATTCAGAACAATAATCGCAAAAAAACAGTGGGCAATTGACAGAACATCACAACCCAAAAGCAAAAATGGCCGTTGTTATCGGTGGTGGTATCAGTGGCTTAACGGCTTGCTATAAGCTGATTACTGAATCTCGGACGCGAGATCTTTCGCTACGCGTCAGGTTGTTTGAAGCCTCTGAACGTCTTGGTGGAGTCATCGATACCGTCAAACGAGATGGATTAGTTATGGAACGAGGGCCGGATGCTTTCATATCGACCAAACCTTGGGCTAAAGACCTCTGCCAAGAAATTGGTATTGCTGATCGGCTAGTTGGAACAACCACTCAGTATCGGCGCAGTTTCGTCATCCACAATAATAACCTTCATGCCACACCTCAAGGCTTCTACATGATGGCGCCCGGTATGATCATACCATTGGTTAGGTCCCCAATTTTTAGCGTCAAGGGAAAATTGAGGATGGCTATGGATCTGTTTTTGCCACCGAAAAATAGTGATGAAGACGAATCGCTTGAAAGCTTTGTGGTTCGACGTTTAGGAAGGGAAGCATTTGAGCGATTCGCTCAACCAATGATAGGTGGAATCTATGCTGCTGATCCCTCTAAACTTAGCCTGAGATCGACTATGCCACAGTTCCCCGAAATGGAGCATCAATATGGCAGCATTATTCGGGCACTGATGGCTAGAAGGAAGAATTCTGATCAGCAGAACGCCAGCGGACCACGGTACAGTTTGTTTCTTTCGTTCCAATCTGGTATGCAGACACTGGTTGAAGAACTAAGTAGGCAGATCCCCGAAGGTACCATCTGTATCAACACCAAAGCTAATCGAGTTGATCTTCAACCTAAAAAAAACAGGTGGATAGTGAACTTTAACCAGAATCAGCATATTGAAGCTGACCTCGTCTGCATAGCTCTCCCTGCCAGTCGTGCTGCGGCAATTATCAAATCAGCTAGTCCAATAATCTCTGGTCTCCTCGGATCTATTTCCTATTCTTCTTCAATAACCGTTAATCTAGCGTTTCGCCAAGAACAGATTAATCATCCACTTGATGGAATGGGTTTCGTAGTTCCAGCTATTGAACGAAAGTCGATTCTTGCCTGTTCGTTCAGTAGCGTAAAATTCGATAATCGTGCGCCTGAGGACATCATTTTGTTGCGTGCCTTCGTTGATTTGGCACAGGAACGCAACATGATCGACAGGAGCGAACAACAGATCATCGAACTAGTCCTTCGGGACTTGAATACCTTACTAGGTGTGAAGGGAAACCCTATCGATGTCCTAATCAGCAAATATGACAATGCAATCGCCCAATATTATCTCGGTCATCTTGATCGCGTGAGACAAATCGAGTCGGAAATCGCGCAGCTACCCGGTCTCGCTTTTGCTGGCAACGCGTTTCACGGTGTCGGAATTCCGGCTTGTATTAACAGCGCTGAAAAAGCGGTTACAAAACTGCTAGGGGATTTTGATCTATGATGAGGCGACAAATTTCCCGTTGGCTGGTTATCGTTTCAATTCCTGTCTTTGGAATGTTGCTTATGATTTTCAGAAGCTCAGTAGCGGACCAGGCCAGCTATCTCGGGCTCAATGATATTAAACGCGGATTCAAATCAGGGAAATGCCGGAGTTGCCATCCTGCTATCTGGAGGGAATGGGAGAGATCAATGCACGCTAAATCCTGGACAGATCCAGTTTATCAGGAAGCGGCCAGCGCGGTTACAGATCGTCAAAAGAATTGTGATCCCTGTCACGCACCTGAGCCGGTTCTGATTACCGACATTGGAAAGATGCCGAAGTTGAGGACAGACGATCAGCAGAGCGGCGTTTCTTGCCTAACCTGCCATGTCGATGTGAACGGTGGCATGCATGGTCCGTCGATGAATATCGATGCTATGTTTCATGCTAATGTTGCCGGTGAAGTCCATACAAAAGCAACTGAACTGTGCGCCACTTGTCACGGACAGCCGAAGGTTCCTGAGCATAATCAGATCATCAGCTTTAAGAAAAGCCAAGCCTCAGAAGAGGGTAAAAATTGTGCTACCTGCCACATGCCACAGGTCAAACGCATGCAAAGTACGCTCAGTTACGAACGGATTTCGGGACGACGGCATACATGGATAGGCAGTCGAAGTGGACAGATGCTAGAGAAGGCAGCCGAGTTGATGATAGAAAAAAGGGGTGGGAAAGCGATTATCGGAGTAAAAAACAAGTCGGGTCATATGTTACCAGGTGACGGGCTACGTACGATTATACTTGACGTAAAAATATCAAATCCATCAGGTGAGATTGAATATCATCAACAGATTGAACATTCAATGATGTTGGATTCGGATCAGATGGACAATCGATTTCAGCCGGATGAGCTTCGCCAATTTACTTTTGACCTAAAACCAAACTATTCCATCCAAGCCAAATTGTTGTATTGTTTGCTGCCTACAATTCCCGAAAATGAATGGGTAACGATGGCCAAAATCACAAAATAAAAAAGCCTACGCCTGTTTTCAGGCGTAGGCTTTTAGGTGATATTTAGGTAATATCTTCAAAATTGATCTAAGTTTTGAGAATTAAATCCCAACTTAGAAAGTATAGATCGTTTCTATGGCGATGTCGGTTCGTGAGTTTCCATCTGCATCTGCAAGAGTTTGTCTCAACTCAACCAACCCACCCCAACTGTCCGTAAACGCATATGACGGGCTTAATGTAACCTCTGTCTGTAAATCTCCATCACCAACACTATAACCACTAAACCTAGCGGTAACAGCAACCTTGTCCGTTAGACCATAATTAGCCATGCCCAAGAAGTGCATTCCGCTATCACCCTCAGGACGCAAATTTCCCGTCTCATCAATTGCATCCCAATTGCCCAACAGGTCAACTTCAGCAGCCACAAAGAAATTGTCAGCTACACTAAACTGCGCCCAGACGTTCACTTCACTTTGTAAATACTCAGTCCCTGCACCATTAGAGAGAACGTCACCGGCAAATCCTATTTTGGCTGTCAGTTTATCAATTGGCGTTAAAGCAACTTGTGCTTCAAAACTGGGAAGGTTGAGACTAGAACTCATAGGGTTACCCCAAACGCTCTCAACCATAGAGGCATAAATACCAACTTGGTTATTTAAGGTAAAGTTAATGGCAACACCATCCTGGTAACCTGGATAAGGTATACCTTGAGACCAAGAATATTGATACATATCTGCCGGCTCAGCGGCTTCAAAGCCAATGCAACTGAGAAATCTGCCAGCCGTTACACTAAGTTTGTCGCTAAAAGCGTAAGACACGTGAGCCTGTTCTAATCCAATCAGACGACTCACTTCACTCGCTCCCTTGAATTGATACTTATCATCTAATTCCACCGTCGAAGCTGCTGACGTGCTATCAACATCCACACGAGCCGAAACTTTATCGTTAGCAAAGTGAAAATCGAGTTCAAACTGATCAAAACTAGCGTTTGCCTCTGTATCTGCGTCTTCAACAATCGAAGTCCCTGCGGACATATCCAGAAAACCGGAAAGCGACAGATTATCCGTCAGTTTTATTTGAGCATGAGAAATACTCAATGATGAAAGAATCAAAACCAAGGAAACTAAACACAGGCTCAGTCTCCTGCTCTTTTTAGAAAACAAAGTTAAACCTCCTTAAAGTCTAAATGGGTTTAATTAAAAACTTAAAGATTATTTAGAAACTTCAAACAACGTAACACTACAACGCTAGGTATATGCTCACAGATTCAAAATTATTGTTATCCGTTGCATAAGCTTAACTGTGAACCCATATACATGATTATAAAAGACAAACTTAAAACATGCTAAAACATTTTTGCTTTCAAAATACAAAATCATTTAGATTAATCTTTAAGGCCACTAAGCGCAATACCTATGCCATCAACGATCAAGGCTAAGAATCTGCTTAGAACATAGATAATACCTAGTTCAATACTGTAATCTTCATAAGCAGAATGCCTGCTTTTTAGTCAGGGTTTTGCCGATAAAATAAGCGAGTAATAGCAGAAAACTGAAGATATTGCCGAGGATCTGAATCCTGGGGATCTCAGTGCCATCAAGATGGCAGATGCCTCATACTAGACCGGCTGTCCAAGACTATAATAGCAGGCAAATAAAAAGCCCAAGTTCGGGTAAACCCGAACTTGGGCTTAAAAAGAATAAATAATATTCAGCTACTTATCCAACTGGATTTTCGCTGGGATAGGCTTCCATTCCCATTTCGGAAATGTCAAGACCTGTCGTTTCTCCTTCCTGATCGACTCGTAGTCCAAATCCAGGAATTGCCTTGATAATCGTCCAGACAATAAGCGCCAAGACAAATGTGAATGCACCTACTGCGACGACACCTATAAATTGACTTACAAGTAGACCCACACCTCCACCGTTGAAGAGCCCATCAACATCTATTCCACCCGGAGCAGCTTTCGTGGCGAAAAGCCCAATCGCTAACGTTCCCCAGATACCATTGGTCAAGTGAACCGAGAGTGCTCCTACTGGATCGTCAATGCGAATTCTATCAAAGAAAAGCACGCTGAAAACAACCAAAATACCAGCGATAATCCCGATAATTACGGATGGAATTGCATTAACAAATGCGCACGGTGCCGTAATGGCAACTAGACCTGCCAGTGCACCATTGACAGTCATGCTGAAGTCCGGTTTTCCCAATACTATCCATGAAACAATAGTAGCGGTCAGAAGACCTGCTGCACAGGACAGATTTGTCGTTACCACGATGTGAGCTACAGCCTTAGCTCCTAATCCTGAGATACCCATCGTGCTACCAGGATTAAACCCGAACCAGCCGAGCCAGAGAATCATGCCGCCGAGAAAGGCAAGCGCCATACTATGACCAGGAATCGGCGAGACTGATCCGTCATCTCGATACTTGCCAAGCCTAGGTCCAAGCAGGATAATTCCAGCCAGACCTGCCCAACCACCTACCGAGTGGACAACCGTCGATCCGGCAAAGTCCCACATTGGCTGTTTCAGATTTGCGAGCCAGCCACCACCCCAGATCCAGTGTCCAGTAATAGGATAGCTGATGGCCACAAGGACAACAGTAAAAACCATATAGGACTTATAGTGGATACGTTCCGCCACACAGCCAGAAACAATAGTGGCAGCCGTTCCAGCAAATACAAGTTGGAAGAAAAATTTGGCAAAAAGCGGAACCCCAGTCCAGTTAATGGAGTTAAAAATCCCAACATACGCCTCGCCAGTAACAGGACTGTTGTCAGCACCTCCAACAAACCAACCTGTAGTACCCATGAAGGAGTTGCCGTCCCCAAACATGATTGCCCACCCAACAATCCAGAAGGCTATGGATGAAATTCCAAAGACGACAAAATTTTTGCCCAAGATGTTGACAGCGTTCTTGGCTCGGCAGAAACCAGCTTCAACACATCCGAATCCAGCATTCATGAAGAAAACCAACATACCTGCAATCAAAACCCACAAGGTATCGACGGCAACATCGGTCGTCCAGACTGAATCTCCACCATTATCAGCCAAAGCTGCAATAGAGGTGAAAGATATTAGTGTGATAAGGATGAAAAATTTGGACAGTTTTTTTTCTAGAACCGACGCCCTGTTCCCAGTTCTTCGGTTGCAAAACTCACTCATATGATAAATACCTCTCCCTTTCTGTTACATACTCCCATCAAAGTAAAAACAATACGATAGTTTCCTACCGTATATAAAGAATCCTATTTTCAACTAAGAGGGGAATTACCAATAAAAAATCGTAGTTACAAACGTCATCTACGATAGTAATTATCTGTCTTTGTAAAAGTAAAGATGGATTGTGCGATGCAAACTAAAGATGCCCGCACAAGACTTCCCTTTCATGTAAACAATATTACATTGTTACATTAATATGGTGATTACAAAATAATATCAGTAGATTATGACAGTTCGAAAAAAATTGCAAGACCATTATCGCCTAGACAAACTGCTAAGATGTAGAGAGCAATAGATGTGCCATTGGGATGAAGGGTTGGAATCCACTAAGAATACCGATTCATGTTTTACTTCATCCTATGGGATTCGAGAGAGACGTGTAGGATTTTCAGTCAAAGCCGTGCTAGAAAAACCAACAATGATTGACACCATAGGGCTGAGTAGGCCGAATATGGCAATTGAATAAAATGGAGAGACGCATAGCAGGAGAAATTACAGTACGCCTATTTTTTCTGATCGATCAGCAATCCTGCTGTTGGTTGGCTAGAATCTTCTGTAGATGTACCACCGATCGATCCGGAGTTGGGAGGGGAAGACTGACTGATCTGTTGCAGATGCTGCTCAACGTCCTTAACCTGCATCCGCTTAGATTCAGCAACGCGATGAAGTTCTTGGCCGCCTTCCATCTTCATTGCTTCCACCATACCGGCAGGTTTGAGGCTACTGGCTGACGTGCCTCGGCTAAGCAATGTTGCAGCAATTGATCCAATCCTAGGCATTTTTCCTCGACATTCTCAACGAATTAGGTGTTAGTTGACGATTGAATTGAGATCTTTTTATGATGTGAGCTCAATTATCATAATGGAGATTTCGGCCATTATTTGCCCCCCCTTGATTCCATGTCCAAATATCCCTGAAAAAGTTTTTTTTCTCTGATGGCAGATGATCAATTATTTCCTTAGGTACAGACGGCTTATGAAACTGGCAACCGACAAAATTATAACAGTTGAACACCGCAATTCGGGGACGATCCGGATTTTTCCATATATCTCCCGAGTGGCACAGATTTTCCGTGAATATAATAACTGAACCTGGTGGACAATTGTACGTTTCCAATAGAGGTGACTCAACACATCGATGTTTCCCCGGCATGGAAAAGTTAGACTTGTGACTTCCCGGCATGAACAGTGTTCCACCATCACCTATTCTAACTTCATTGAGCTCAAAAACCACGCGAGTTAGCGCAGAATAGATTTTTCCGTTGTGGCACTGGTAGCTGAAATTCGGATTGGTGTTGCGTCCGCCGCCATGGGGTGTTGGCCCTTTATCCTCGACGTTCCGGTAGGTGAACCAACTTGATTCCATCCGTACTTCACCAATAATCTCATTTAAAATATCCATTACAGCCGGATAATCAATCAGCATTGAGGCTACACCGCCCGGAAATCTTCTCTCATGCACCGGTAAAGATTCTGGATCGGTGCGAATGGTTTCAATCTGCTCTTTGAGGCTTTTAATTTCTGCTGATTTGAGAACTTCAGGTATTAACAAATACCCTTTCAAATCAAAGATAAATTTCTGTTCCTCAGTCACCATATTCCTCTTTTTTCTGTTTTAAGTATGATATTAAGCTTCTATTTCAAGGTCATCATTATTTTGTCATCACAGAAAATTTAGTGCAACAGCACTAAATAAAACAGCTTACATCTAGATTGCTAAATTTCGTTCTTAATTGCACCTATGAAATTATGTTTCATCCGTTTGGATTACCTTGTCCCACATCGGTGAGATCCCACCGTGCTTGCGAGTGGAGACGTTAATGACTGGAGTCTCAAGCCTAACACCGTGTTCGATCAGGACATCAAAGTACGGTTCTCGAGTCTCTGCTAGTGTTCTTAATAGTTGTCGACGAAGTTGATCGCTAATTTCAGTCTGGGTGTCGACGAGATTTGTTTGTTCATAGGGGTCTTCTTCTAGATCAAACAGAAGTTCGTGTCCTGTTTCATAGTAAGCGTATTTCCATTTATTGGTAACTAATCCGCGCCAGTCGAGGAAATCGAGATTCCATCTCGGGTTCCCGCACATTTCCAACAGGACGTGATTGGGTTCTACGAACGGTTTATTCAGCAGTGCTGAAGAGAAATCCTTACCTTGCAGATGATTGGGAATGTCAATTCCCAGAAGCCCAAGTGTGGTTGGCAACATATCAACCAAGCTAAACAGCTCATCACGCATGCCTTGTACTGGTATCTGGTTAGGCCAATGAAATATAGCAGGAACACGCACTGATTCCTGATGTGGATTCTCTTTGCGTTCAAAAAGCCCATGGTTTCCCATAAAGTCTCCGTGATCAGAGAAGTAAACAGTCAAGGTTTTATCCGCAAATTGTGCGCTCTCAGACAAAACGTCTGAAAGACGTCCAATGTTCCAATCCAAATTTTCTACCATCGCATAATAGGTGGCCAATTTTTCTCGCATTTCCGGTGTATCTGAAAAGTTTGGCTGGGTCTTCAGTTCAGCAGGGTCAAAACGCATAAATTGATCTGGCACATCCAAGGGGAAATGTGGTGGTTCTACGCTCAAAACCAAGAAGAGCGGCTTTTGATGATCATACTCGTCTAGATACTGTATGACCATATCAGTGAGAACATCAGTCTGATACCCGTTGATTTTTCTGGGATTGACTTCCTTTTGATGATAATAGAATCCCTTGAAAGGGGCATTATTAACCTCAAAACCAAACCAATCCTGAAATCCGCCTCTATGGTATTCCGGTGTACGCATCGGCCAACGTGTATAGTCCTGACGGTTTTGGAGCACTTCGTCCGATTCCTGATCTTGAACAACCCCACAATGCCATTTGCCAAAGTAAGCAGTATGATAACCGGCTGTGCGCAGAATTGTTGCGGTACTTGGTGAGGTTGCCTTGTAAACGTCAAAGAAAAACTGCACCGGTCCGGCATGAGCGTGACGACCGGAGAAAATCGTTCCCCGTGAAGGCGTACAAATCGGACAATTGGCGTAGGCATTGCGAAAACTAACCCCTTCTGATGCCAGCCGATCCATATTTGGCGTACTAATGTTTTGATCACCTGCATGGCCCATCGCTGTTCCGCAGTGTTCATCGGAAAGAATATAGATAACGTGTGGACTTGTCATTTTACTCCTAATATTATCCCTTAGTAGAAAGGTGAAGAATTTACTTCAATAATGCGCCAAATTAAACTCCAATGGCGTATCCGTCACGACGGGGATCAGCTCCGCCCATGAATGCCCCTTCTTGTTGATCAACAGTAATGCCTTGACCTCCTCCTACCGCTGCAGTCCAAGCTGGAAGTACACGTACGTCATGTCCTCGTGCAGTAAGTTCTTCTCTAACTTGGGATGAAATCCGTTCTTCAATACCCACGTCAGTCCCAGGTTGCTCAATTCGGACGCGAGGAGCTTCAATTGCCGCCTGAATGTTCATTTCATGTTCGATCAGGTTCAAAATCATCTGGGCTGTTGTCTGTAAAATACCGTGACTTCCCGGTGTGCCGAGTGCTGCGAAAAGTTTATCGTCCTTCCAAATTTGGCAGGGAGACATGCACATTTCAATCTTTTTGTGAGGAGCGACAACATTTGGACTTTCAGGTAAAAGATCAAACCAGTTCATAAAATTATTGAGGAACATACCCGTATCACCCAAAACGACACCAGATCCAAATCCTGAACCAAGACTCTGTGTTGTGGCTACGGCGTTACCTTGGTTGTCAACCACATCAAAGTGGGTTGTACATTCATTGATCCATTGACTGGGGTCTCCAGGCAATATTTCTCCAGCTAGCTTATCTTTAGCATAACGTTCGCCACCTCCTACCCCAGCTTCGGATCTAATCCGCTGTCTCTGATTGGCCGCATAGCCTTTTGAAAGTAAACCAGCTATCGGTGAATTTTGGCTGCAAGTATATTCCTCCCTGTCTGCACTGGCTAGCTTAATAGATTCAATTAGCAGATGAAGGTAATCAGCTGAATTGTGGCCTAGGTCAGCCAACGAATCAGTTTCTAAAATATTGAGCGTCTCCAGGTATTGAAAACCGGAACATGGTGGTGGAGGACAATAGATCTCATATCCCTTGTAAGGTATTGATATCGGGTCATGCCACTCCACCTGAAAGTCTTCCAGATCTTTTTCAGTGATTAGACCTCCATTTTGGCGGGAGAATCGGGCGATTTCTTGTGCAATTTCACCATGGTAGAAAACGTCCATTCCCCCATTAACAACTTGTCGAAAAGTTTTGGCAAGATCTTTTTGGATCAGGACTTCACCCGGCAGAGGTGTTCGACCACGGGACATCATCACTTTTGAAGCCATGGGAGAGAATCGGGATGAGGTTCCATCCATAAAAAAAGCATTTTTGACAGTTACTGCGTACCCTTTTTCGGCATATTCTATAGCCGGCGAAAATACATCTGATAAACTCATGCTCCCGTATTGATTGAGTAAAGATACCCAACCACCGCAGGCACCGGGAACCATGCCTGACCGAATACCTACCTCGTTTGATCCCAGCTTCGAATAGGCATCAGGAGTTGCTTCATATGGACTTGTTCCCATATAATCAAGCACACGAATTCTTTGTTCTTTGGCGCTGTAGATCAACATATAACCACAGCCCGCTATGCCTGACATATATGGCTCAACGACATTTAATGTGGAAGCGACAGCGACTGCCGCGTCAAAAGCATTACCTCCTTGCAGTAGTATGCGCGCGCCAGCTAAACTTGCAATCGGATGCGCACTGGCAATCATGCCACGTGTACCGGTTACTGTTGGACGGTGAGTAATACCGTGTGACGGAAATGCCATAACTATCTCCTATACTGAGTTACGATTCAATCCGAATTAAGTCCATTTCCATTATTAAACAGATGTGAATGGTTGTCAACCCATGATTGAACAATGACCGTTCCATCATGAATGGTTTTTTACCGTCGGTGGTTGTTATTCCCAGCTAATCATCTCCACACGCCTGTTGCAGTTGGTTATGGAGGAAAAATAGCCGTTAAAAATGCAATGCTTTCTCTCGGCAAACTGACGGGAAGTTGGCGAACAACATGGCACACTGATTGGAGACCTAGGAGTAAGTTGCAAAAGGGTTCTTGACTTAGATCTATTCTCACACTATCAGTTGGTTCCGGTTTATCAATACATGTCAGTTGACCTTGACGTAAACGAAAATAGATCTCTTGTTCATTGACACAAATTTGCCAATCACCGTCCTCTACAGAGGTTACTGAATTCTGTAAACGATTTTGAAATTCAGGAATCAACACTTTCATCAAAGCCGAAAAATCGATAATCTGCAGCATATTTCCGGACTCCGTCGTTTGCCAGAGCGTAGGGATAAATCTTAGGCTGTAATCTCGGTAGATTGGGTAAAGACAAAAATCAAGCGGAAGTCTGGCACTTATGGTTGAAGCACCGTAACGATGAGCGGCTACAAGAATATGGCTAAGTAAGTATCCCAGAGAGTCCAGTGAATTAGTAGAAATAGCCGCATCTTGGATAGTAACTCGAGTTTCAAATCGAGTTAGATCGGCTGGTGCCGTTTGAGCGAACATATAAGCGTGTACCTCACCCTGTTTTTCATGGACCACTTGCCAAGGGTTAGGTTGCCAATTAGGATTCTCTCCCAGAGGGGAATAAGATCCTTGCGGACGTGCGCCTGTACGATTGAGGTTAAACTCATCGTATAATCGGTGGCGAGCTAAACTGTCGGCATGCGGGTCGTAGGAACGAATCTCTCCTGAATGATTTGTTAGATTCAGAAATTCATCAGGGTCACAGTATAGGTGCCACGGGAAGTAAGTCCGGCTATAGGAAACTCAACGAAACCCCGAGGGAAAGGTACCCCCAGCCGAAACGGCGATAGAACCGGACATATCCTCCCAGGCGTGACAGGTGATATCCTTTTGAC
>DTUY01000127.1:32224-62297 GCA_012963885.1 Candidatus Poribacteria bacterium
TTGACTATTTTTTCCATCAGTTTGGTGCCAAAACCTTTCCCTTGATATTCAGGCAAAGTTGAGATCTCACCGACATCAGCTTTGGTAATGACGCAACAGCCAATCTGGATACGATGTTCTGAGATATGGAGTGCTGAAATAATCTTGCCGTTGTATTCTAGTACATGATGGCTGGCTGGATTTGCTTTAAAAACGGAGAGATCTCGTTCATATTTCTGCCCGCCCTTTTCACGATTGAATGCCTAAGAAAAAACCTGTATTACGGCTTCTTCGTCAGTTGCGGTCGCTGAACGTAATACTGTTTTCATTAAAGTATCACTTCAATATCAGATGGATGTCTCTTGGAATGATTGAGTTTTTTCAATCTTCTTTACTGGAGACGATCTAAAGTTCTGTCTTGCTTACTAAGGTAGACGCCACTCAAGGATGCCTCCAGACATACTTTCTCGAAGTTGCACTACTAACCGAATGCTTGTCGTTTGTACAGTTTCAAAGGAAACACGATTAAATACATCTGGTTCGATACCATAAACAGAAGCATTTATGACGGTTTGCCAAGTTGCACCATCGTACCACTCCACCTCCCACGATTCCGGAATACGGCACTCTCCACGGTCACCATCATCAAACCAATAGACTTCTGCGCAAGAAATCTGCTTGGGTTCTTCGAATGCAAGGCTAATCCATTCGCTTGTTCCCCTGTGATCCCACCAGGTAAAGCGGGGAATTGTATGGTCATTTGAACCGGACGGCATTAGATTATCGTTAATGGCATCCAGTTGATTAAAAACAAAAGAGGCTGCAGGTTCCCCTGCAGTGGCCATTGTTGGTTTCAATCTGGCTTCAGCTAGAATGGTACTTTCTGGCAGCCAGACGCTCATGGGGCCAACCTCACGGTTATTCCAGGCATGATAAGGGACAGCCGTAATTTTTGTTTCCTTATCCGGCGGGGTCGTTTGATATAGCTGATTTCCCCAATCAATCGGGGCTCGTCGCCAGGCTTTACCTCGCAGAGTGGTTACCCCACCCAGTAAACTCTCTTCAAAATGGGATTCCAGATGAGCATCTTGGGGCAAAGCAATATCCCGAACTGATCCTCCGTTATCCGTTGCCTCCAAGCAATAGACTACCGGACCACGACGTAGACAGACGCGACCATGATCAGCGGCAACTTTCGGATGGGCAATAATTCGATCAATCGGCATTGGCATCTCCAGATCTACCGTATCGCCCGGTTTCCACTGGCGATCTAGGCTCAGATAGCCGTTGTCATCAGGCAGGACTTCTATCGATTGCTGATTAATTTTGGCCGCTGCCTTTACACACCATCCCGGAATCCTCAGATGAAGTTTAAAGGTTGTTGGATGTGTTGGACGGACAACTAATTTGACGTGACCAGACCACGGATAGTTGGTTTCCTGTACCAGTTCAACTGATCCACCGCTCAAGGAGATTGTTGCCCTGTTGGCTGCGTAAAGGTTCACCCACACCGCAGCAGACGAAGTCGCATAAAAATATCCCCCGACCTGCGGGATAAATCGCACGATATTTGTCGGACAGCAAGCACAGCCATACCAAGGCTGACGATGATGATTTCCACGACTGGCCAGAGGGTTAACATAGAAGAACTGATCTCCAGCTAGGGAAACACCAGAGATTGAACCATTATAGAGCGCCTGTTCGAGAACATCCACATACTTCACATGACTGTGCAGTAAAAACATCCGGTGACTCCAAAACACCATGCCGATAGCTGCACAAGTTTCAGCATAGGCAGTTTCATTAGGTAGATCATAGGGCACAGTGAAACCTTCGTTATGCGCTGAAGGGCCAATTCCGCCAGTGATATACATTTTATGCAGCGTCACATCATCCCAGATCCGATTCATGGTAGCAAACAGGTCTTGATCATGAGTATACCTAACCACATCAGCAACACCTGCATACAGATACATAGCTCGAACAGCATGGCCAACAATTTGGTTCTGTTCTCGTACTGGCAGGTGATCTTGAGCATAGTCCCGGTCACTATTTCCCCGTTTATCAATAAAAAACTTGGCTAAATCAAGATAGCGTTTCTCATTAGTTACCTGATAAAGTTTTACCAAAGCTAGCTCAATTTCTTCGTGGCCGGGAACACCAACCAATCCATCATAACCGAAGACGTGGTCAATTTCGTCAGCAAATCGAATGGCAATATCCAGCAAATTTTGCTTCCCGGTTGAACGATAATGGGCAACCGCCGCTTCAAAAAGGTGTCCTGCACAGTATAATTCATGCATCACGGGTAAATTGGACCACCGTTTATCTGGTTCAACCAGAGTATAGTAGGTATTCAGATACCCACCCTCCTGCTGAGCGGCAGCAAGTTTTTTAATTAAATCATCTAAGTAGGTTTCTAGTTCAGGGTCTTGGTAGGTAGCCAGAATGTAGGCCGCACCTTCCACCACCTTGTAGAGATCCGAGTCATTGAAGTAGATGCCCTCAAATTGTCCTGCTGTTAAACCGCCCGCCACTTCAAAATTACGGATTCGGTGGGTAACTTCACAATGATGGAAGCACTGTGGTAAGGTCGTTGTTCGATTGACCTCGATCCGCGGTGCCCAGAACTGATCTGTGAATTCTACCTCCGTCACCGGAACCGCGGTCAAAAATCCATGGGATTCACTTGGCATCAAGTTCACCTACTATTATTCGTATGATAAGTCTCAACACAGTTTAGCACATCAACTGGAGCTTGGAATTACATATCATACAAAAATACTAGTCAAATGGATCCATACTTAAGGATGCACTAATTGGAAGTTAAAATAGGAAAAACAAAATTGGGGAAAGATAATTGAAGTTGCGAAACTTACATTTTGGGAATGAATCCGGTATATAAAAATGAGCATAAAGAATTAGATTCTTCATACTCATTCAAGTCCAATACAAATTAACATGTTTTTCTGAATTATGTTGGTAACAATATAACACCTGCTTCAACATGACATCCTCATTCAGATTGCGAACGATGGCCAATTTTATTTCTCTAACCGAGAAATAATGCCTCGGTTTAGGGGCTACAGGTGAGATTGATTGATAAGATTCACTTACTCTTAATGCTGCCCCAAGTCATAGCCAATTTGCCGCTGAAATCAACGGCCATTGATTCCTTATAGTTTTTCTTTACCTCTTGGGGAGTAAGGGCACGAAGATAAATGGCTACTTCATCGATGTCACCTTCGAAATACCAAGGCTTAATAAAACTGTTGCGATCATGTCCCACAGCCACAACAACATGACTAATTCCCGTTCGAGTTGTGATTTTACCTCCCTGATCCCCGTCCGGTTCACCGTTCAAGTATAAAGTCTTTATGTCATTCTTTCCGTCAGCTACATAGGTGATGTGTGTCCACTCTCCAGCTTTCACTGGTGACTTTGAACTGAAAACACCAAAACCATCACCCCCTCGCTGGGTTTCAACGGTTCCATCTGCGTTCAATTGTAACCAAGCATCTCCGCCACCATTGGGATTATCGTCCCAGATGATAACCTTCGGACCACCGGGTAGCTTCTCAACTTTTATCCACATGGCATAGGTTAAGTCCTGACCCTCTGTTACGTCCCCCATAACAATGTAGTCCTCCTTGCCATTGAACCTCAGAGCTTCGTTGACTTTACCCTCAACAATCTTCGGTCGACCTTTTATCTCTCCAGGATGTTCATTTCCAATCTGATCTAGTGCCTCACCAGCATTAATGTCGGTATGTTTCTTGTCAAAGGTCCAGTAACCGATCAAGCCGTCTTCCACCGCCTGACCTTTCGCTACTACAGGGTATAACATCAGCGATGTGGCAACCGTCAGGAAGATAAAACTCACAATTATTCTAGATTTCATATTGTTATTCCCTTTTAGTGTATGGATATTACCAGAGTCATTGCAAATAGTAACGTTAAATAAACAAAGAAGTAAGGGGATAAACAATACCCCTTACTTCTTCATCCAGGTGGTTACGTTCTGACCACCTCTTTACAAACTGATCATGGAAAGTGCCCTCTGTTAAGAGATGACACCTCCCATGATCATGTCATAATTAGACATTTGATCACCTCCTTATTTCTCGGAGTATTCCAAACCAGTATATAATATAACCTTGAAAAGAGCAAATTTTTCTGGCTTTCGTCACTTCAATCTTAATATCGTCTACGATACAGTACCGCTCTCCTGATTTATAAGCACATATCTTGTTCTTGATCAATTGGCTGGTTCTCAGCACTGTCGCTATAATCACAACGGGGAAGATTACTCGCCTGCAGGAGATTGTGGCTAAAGAGTTGAAGTGAATCTGTAATCCTTAGCCATTCCGGGATACGTTTTTTGTCAATCAACACGAAGCCTACATTACGAAGCCTACATTATATCTCCGGACAATTTCCATTTGATCCTGATAATCAGCTTGGAATTTTGATTCCAACCAAGCAGAACCTGAAGCTACGGCGATTTGAAGTACAATGGCAATATGTGAAATGACACGACCGTAACTCCAACGATTCAGAATTCATCCACAAGCAAAAATAAAGATAAGCAGAATTAACATCATACCCAATGAATCTCGCCAACTTAACCGGATACGGACTAAAAGTACCAGAACACCTATCAGTACTGGAAGTATTCTTCTGATAAAGGAAGAATACATCACACGATTGCTAGGATGATAGGCTTTTGATTCAGAGCCCAGAAGTTGAATGACCGGACAATACGGCCACAAAACACCCAAAAACATAACCAGAAAGAAGAAACCGGCTAATAGACTATATTTCCTCCATGAGAATGAAGGATCAGCCATTGATAATGATAAAATCCCAACAGCCAGAAAAATGAAAGTAATAGGATGCGTCAACAGTACTGTAACAGTAGATGCGATGATCGGAATTAACCACATACGATTTCGATCTTTCATCAGGCGAGCATATATCGGTAGTGTCATGAAAGTCAGTGCCATTGAAAATGTAGAAGGATAAGGTAGTACATATCCCAATACTCTCAAATGGAAAAAACCGCTGTAACCCCAAGCATCTTTCCCCAAAGCGTTGTGACGAAAAGTAATGCGTAAAACGCTGTGGCACTTCGATCTTTGGGAAATAGTACTGAGATAAAGAATCTTAGTCCAAATAGCAAAAGCAGAAGATTGATAATTCCAAATACAGATAGGGCTGTTACTGGTTCCCATTTCATCAACCGGGCAGTGAGGGCAATAACCAATGTATATGGGGAAAAAAGCGTGCGGAGCATCTACTGAAAGTTGTGGGTGCTTAGGGGAAAGAGGGGTGGGTGATGAGTTCATGAACGACCGCGCTATGTTCCCAAAAATCACCTACCCATTGACCAATCATCAGAAATAATATGGCCAAAGCTAGGATATAAAACCGACTGTGTTCTACCAGGTCAGAAATAAAGAGCCTCATAGTAAAAAACTATGTACTACCAGATTTTCTTTGCCAGTTTACCCGTAGGTGGACATGTGATGAATCAAATTTTCTGGCAGGAATTTATGCAGACAAATGATGACAGATAATTATTTGTCTGATACAGCAATCCGCGGCTTTTGTAAAATCGGGATTAGATAACAGATATGTTACTACTACAATACCACAACAAAGCCTTTAATACCTTAGAATTAGATCGTGCTGGCAAGTCAGTAGATCAGGCATTTCACATGGAAAAACCAAACAACAACTTGAGACAGAAAATGAGTCATTATGTTAGAAACATATTATCATTTTCAGAGTCTGATGCCCTCATTATCTGGTCACCGAGGAGGAGGTTGCCAACGACAATCTGAATTTACCACTTACGACTTACACGCAATCTTATTTTTGTTTTCTGGTATGTATTCAAAATGCCATGGCAACTAACGAAACATACTTGCTTACTACGATAGTCGTTTGATCTGGAAGTTCTCAAAACGAATCCAATGTTCTGCATCCTGCGGACCATTATAACATTGGATACTAACGCAATCGTCACTTGGCATGGGCAATTCTCCAGTTTCGGCAGTTTGGAATTCTGTTCCGTTTTCAGGACAATATTGAGCTTCCCATGAATCAGCGGAGACAATTAGACGCAACCGAACACTCTCTGTGACCATCGATTGTTTACCGGGAATGATGTAGAGATCTCCATCGATCAGTTCTTTAACTTCCTTAAATACTGGTTTACCATCATTATACCAGGTAATTCCAGCTTGCTCGTACTGTTGAATAGGATGAGTGTGATTGGTAACAGTTACTTCGATGGCAAATGTACCGTCATTGCGGTCCGGCGCTGGGCGAAGCAAGGCATTCTTAACAGTGTCTGCTACTCCAGGCACAACACGGATTTCCAATCCATTGTTCTGAATACGCCAGTGCTCTGGATTTTCCCTCAGCCATGACCAACCTTCGTCCAGTTTGGCATCAAAGTTATCTTCAAAAATTATTTTCTCGTTGGGTGAATTCATGCTCATACCTCCATTCAATTGAGGGCTCATGGTAATCCCAGAAGCTGTCGCCCGCCTAATAGCAATTTAGTTTTGTTGTATCTTTAACATGTCGATACATTATTAATTCACACGATTTATTATTTACAACACCAAAAACTGATACCATTATCAGGTGCGTTTTTCTCGGATTATGAGCTCCTTTACTGATAATTAAAAATTCTTGTTGGCTCAGAATTCAATGAATAAGCCTTAAAACTTTTGTTTTTAACAGTTTTTGAAGTGTAGCATGAAATGCATAATTGATCAAAATAATGTTATCATATTTATATATTCAAGTAGACAAACATGCAATTAAGATCGAGACAATCAGTTTCTCATGTAAACTTGTTTTGGGAAGATGAAAGCACAAACTTCCTAAGCTCTATTTACCAAAGTTAACTAAAAACAGGCTGAAGTACGCGAATAAATCTTTAAAGTTTGGGGATTGGTAATGGAAGCAGTGATTTCGGAACGAATATTGGATAGGGAAAGCGAGAAAAGAAAGCGCAAGACAGCAATCCTTCTTTCAATCATTGCACACCTTTTTGTGTTGAATGTTATTGTATTCTTACCACATAGAAATTATATGGAAGATGATAACTTTGTAAAAATTGACTGGATGCAGGAAGTTCCGAAAGAACGACTCCGCAGAATGCAAATTAAGCCAAAAGTTAAACCGGAAAGGGTACTTAAACCGGATCAACTTCTTGCCCGTGAAGCAAAACTAAAAAAGGCAGAAACTCCGAAGAATAAGCTGACTGAAGTAAAAAAATGGGAAGAACGACTTCTACTAAAAAACGCAGATCACGCAAAATTAAGTGAAGAAATTCCTGACTTGATGACAGACGCCAAGCTAAAGGATGCAGAGGCCTCCAATCTCAGTCGACTTGTTACACGAAACCCTGTTATTGGTGGGCGAGGCAAAGTAACTGGACGGGATCGCATTAAAGGGCAGCGTTCCGGGATGGATATCGTTGATTCATACGGCGATTCGGAGGAAGGATTACTAGGCGGCGGTGGGAATCCTGGTGTTGCTGATCCCCTTGGTATTATCGATTTTCTGGGTGAATTCGGAGGTCCACAGGACGTTGTTTTTTGTCTGGATGTATCAGCAAGTATGCAGGCAGCAGGCCTTAGAAAACTCGAAATTGCGATTAGTTCTATCAAGGACTCGATGTTGGCACTCGGTGAAGATGACCAGTTTAACATTGTCACATTTCACGCTATTGCGCAGTCTCGCCATAAAACCATGAAGTCGGCAGACATGGATGAGATCCTGCGTGCAATAAATTATCTTGATAAGTATACACCTGAACGAATTAACCGGAATTTGGGCACAAATGTCCTTGGGGCCATCGAAAAATCGTTCGAATCTGATCCAACCATTATAGTTCTAATCACCGATGGGTTGCCACAAACGCCAAAAGGAATGGAGAACGCTTTTGAAACCAACCCTAAAAAGATCATTGAAGAAGTGAAAACCAAAAATGTCAATGGAGCAAAAATATTTGTCGTAGGTTTGGAAATAGATCTCAGAAACGCGGATGCGGAAAGACTCAGTTTTTTTGAGAAACTGGCAGGCGAAACTGGTGGACGCTTCAAGATGATCGGCAGCGAAAAATTGGCACGGAATCCCCTTTCTTCGGAATCAGAATAGACAATCACCAAATTACCTAACCTAATGTGAAATGAAAAAGCTGTTAATTAATACCCTGATTTTGGTTGTTTCATGGCTTATTTTAGATAGTCGAGTTATGGCTGATCCACAGATTCAAGTTGGCAGCACCAAAGATTTCTATACCCATATTCCTGAAAGTAAAGTTCACGCTACCTGCATTGCAATCGGTAAAAACGTCTACCTCTACATTGAAGATTCGGTTAAAAATCTGATTACCGACGTAGAAACTGAAGAAATCGTAACAGAATTTCGCGACAAAATTTATCCCAAGATACACCAATGGATTGGTGAAGAACCGCGTCCTGGTCTTGATCGTGATTCGCGTTTTACGTTGTTGTTGCATGACGTTGGCAACAATAAATCAGCTCGTGATTACGGCGGCTATTTTTCATCGGCGGATCAGGATCCGTTAGATCCAAGTAGTAATCGTGGCGAAATTCTTTTTATGGACATCTATACTTACCTCCAGCGTGGGAAACGGACATTTTATACAAGCTTAGCTCACGAGATAACACATCTTGTTAACTGGTATCAGAACGGTGGTCAGACAGATGAAATTTGGATTGAAGAAGGAATGGCATCCTTTTCCGAATGGGCTATCTATGGAAACGTGCATACGATTTTCGTTGAGGGCTACCTCAAAGATCCAACTGTTTCGCTGACGGAAGCTAACACACAAAATGTCCTATATGGTGCTGGTTTCATGTTTCTGCTGTATGCGTATGAAAATTATGGAGGCAGAGAGTTCATCAAAGAATTGGTTCGTCAGGATCAACTCGGCATGGCTGGGGTAGAAGCAACCTTAGAAACACTGGGTCGGCCGGAAAAAGCCATCGATATCTTTCAAAATTGGGCTGTGGCTAACCTCTTCAATGACCGACCGAAAGGTCAGCTGTTTGGCTACCGATATTTACCCGCGCGTTACAAGGTTACTGCACTGATTCCAGAAGTGACAAATTATCCAGCAGAAGGAACGGGTAGCGTAAAGAGTTTTGGTGTCTCATATATGCGGTTACGCAACCTGCCTGATCGACTTGAGATTGCGCTTGATGGCACGAAATCCAATCATCTCTACGCGCAACTGGTGAGCGTCTCCAACAGTGGTAATGCTTCGATTGAAAAGTTTACCTTCGATATAGATGATAACGCGAAACTGGAGATAAAAGATCTATTTTCTACTGAGCAACTTATCTTAATCGTTACCTCGACCATTAATCAAGACTTCCGTTACAGCATCACAGCAATTGGCGATTCACCGATTGAGGTCGGTGCACCTCGATCCGGTCGGTTGCTGATGCCATCTGGCCAAATTACCCAAGAAGATGCAGACAATACGTTTCAACTGAGTACCCAGGACAAAAACATTTCCTATCGGCTTAAACCCTCTCAACGAATTCGGCTGACCAGTAATTATCAGGATTTATCAGTTGTTGGGGATCTCCTATATGCGGCAAGTGGCTGGGGAATCGAAGTGTTTGATCTATCATCTAAGCAGTTTAACCGTATTGCTGAACTTCCTACTCCGGGGCACGCGCAAGGCATCCGAATCAAAGGCGACCTAGCCTATGTGGCAGACGGCACCGCTGGCGTACAGATAATCGCCATTGATCGACCAAAATCTCCTCAGATTATCCATACAGTTAACAAATTTAAAAATGTCGGTCAAGTCGAAGTTACGGGTAATAAAGTGTATGTCGTAGATATCGAACGCGGACTACACATTTATGATCTTGATGCTTTCCGCCAAAAGCCTGCACCGCCAATGATTGGTTATTACCCAACTAAAGGTGCGGCTGTTCATGTTGGTATCCATGATGGAAAGATCTATCTCAGTGATGATGAAAGTGGAATTCACACACTCAGCCTCGGCCGTGCGACTATACCAATCATGATGGCCACAATACCAGTTTTGGGCTATGATTTCCAGCTTTTGGACGGTTATGCTTATGTAGTCGGAGTTGAATTGAGCATTGCGAATATTAGCAATCCACAGAAGCCGAAGATTATTGCAACGATGGGCACTTCGGGAATTGCAACGGCTATTGAGATTCGAGACAGGTACGGTTATATTGCCGACCAGCAAGGTGGCTTAGTGATTGCCGATCTTAGTGATAAAGACCGACCAAGGATTATTGCCAAACAGCGAACAGCAGGAAGTACCGTTGGCGTTGCTCTCAGTGGGAACACGATTTACTTGGCGAATGGATTAGATGGGCTGCAAATTGTAGATGTTGCTGATTTACATCAGCCAAAATGGATTGCGCACTTCAAAGGCTCAGGAACACCAACGGATTTCTTCGTGGAGAATAAAAAAACCTATGTCACCACAGAATCAAGTCTGAAGGTAATTGACGGGAAACATACAGCGAGCCATATAGATGTCGAATCCGCTACCAGTATCTCAGTCAAAGATGATTACGCATATGTGGCAGATAAATCTGGGGTGCTTGTCTATGACCTGAGCAATCCACGGCGGCCTATTAAAGTTGCTCGGATACAAATCCCATCTGCCATCAACATTCAGATTAACGATGATTTGGCCTATGTCTGTGCGGGAGACATTATAATTTTGGACATCTCATCTCCTCAAAATATCCGCCGTGTTGGTCGAATTCAAATGAGTGGTACCGCTTATCGTCTGGCATTTGAAGAAGATCTGATCTATATTGCCGCATTGGGTGATGGTGTTCGGGTGTTTAATATTGTAAATCCAGCCAATCCCCGTCCAATTTCAGGTTATCAAACGGATGGTAATGCGCTTGGTATTGCTGTAAAAAACGACAGAGCATATATATTGGACAGTGATATTGGCGTTCGGGTTGTTGATTTTTCAAATTTAGGTCATCCCACAGATGTTGCTACCTATAACACAGAAAGTTTGCCGGTCTCCGTCGCAGTTCGTGGCAACTATATTTATGTGCTGGATCAAGGAGGCATCATACTCGTTGACACACGTACTGGCGAAACAATACCACAGGATAAAAACCTGCTTTTTCCCTCTGATTTAATGATCGTTGGTGATACACTCCACATTTTAGATCTATACGAACTGCAAGTATTTCAAATCAACGAATCGATTTTTTCACTTCCAGTGGAAGATGGAATGTATAGCAAAAATATGCAAGAATATCTTAAACCCTACCGGAACTGGCTTGGCCAAAATTTCCCTAACCCGTTTAATCCTGAGACTTGGATTCCATTTGAACTTGAGGATCGTTGTGAGGTGGTGATTTCAATCTATGACCTTAATGGTTCGTTGATTCGGCAAATTCGACTTGGCCAATTATCTTCAGGAAAGTACCTGGCCAAAGATCAAGCCGCTTACTGGGACGGTCGAAACCAAATTGGTGAACATGTCTCCAACGGTCTATATTTTTACCAGTTACAAACAGGAGCATTCCAGCAAACAAAAAAGCTAGTTGTGACTCAATGATCCACCGATTGTTAACTCAATATTTTGGTTGAACCTTCTTCCTGAGTTTGCTATTATCAGGCCAAACATAAAATGATAAGGGGGAAGACATTAGGCGTGAGAAGCATACCTAAATTTGAAGCTGGTCAGAAAGTAGCACCGCCCGCTTGGGCACTGTGGGAACGAAGGATTATTGATATTTGCAACCAAGCAGGTGTAGCGTTTGTTGAACGTTATACTCATCCAGATGGCACTTTGGTTTGGCGTAATGATTGGCCGGGTATGGATGGGTCAGATGATGCTTATGAAAGTTTCTGGACCCTTCCGTTATTTTATTTATTGGGTGGCAGCGAAAAAATCCATTATTTGGCACGTAAGGAATGGGATGCAGTCACCTGGCAGTTCACTGAATACGGGCAGGTCTATCGAGAGTTTGATGCCTACTATGACTGGATGCACCACGGGGAAAGTTATAGTTACCTCTATTATTTAGGACTGTGTGATCCACATGTTTTTAAAGATCGGCAACGTGCGTTCCGCTTTGCCGGCTTCTATATCGGTGAGGACGATGAGGCGCAAAACTACGATCCGGAACTTAAACTGATTCGATCGCCTATCAACGGCAGTCGGGGGCCTCGGCATGAAATGTCACCGGAAGACTGGTCAACCCATCGCGACGTATTGACCAACTATCCAGTTCCGTTTGAAGATATTCCGGGCATCGATACCCTCAAAGCAGACTGGAATGACGATGAGATTTTTGAACGCATCCTAAATTTGCTCAATCGACGTATGGCAAAGGGAGATGTGCCGCTGAACCTGACATCAACCAGTATGATCGTACATGCTTACCTATATAACGGCGATCAAAAATATAAAAATTGGGTAGTTGACTATCTTAATGCCTGGCATGAACGGACTAAAGAAAACAATGGAATCATGCCTGATAACGTGGGATTATCAGGAAAAATTGGCGAATGTATGGATGGCAAATGGTGGGGTGGTTATTACGGTTGGCGGTGGCCACACGGTGCTATGAACCTTCTGGAATCCACAATTATTGCCGGTTTGAATGCGATGTTGTTGACCGGAGATGAAGACTTCTTGGATCTTGCCCGGTCACAGCAGGATCTGTTATGGTCCTTAGGGCGGGAAGAAAATGGCAATTGGGTTGTTCCCTTTAAGCATTTGGATTCGGGTTGGTCAGATTATCGAACCATACCACCTAATTTCCCCCTCCAGTTATGGAACGTCTCACAATCCAATGCTGATCTTGACCGGATTCTACGCCTGGGAAACCCAGGTGGATTGGATGACGATCTCAGCGGTCGTGATTCAAACGGTGCTTGGTTTCGTTACGTTAATGGAGATCTCTTGGATTTTCCAGAAAGGTCCCTTGAGGCCGACTACCAAGAAATTTGTCGACGTTTGAACATGATTGACAACGATGATACTGATCCAGCAACTTGGGATGTCCACCACTGGCAAGCGAGAAATCCAGTAGTATCCAAAGCGCTCGCACAATTAACGACAGGAGGACCATCTGCCATATACCATGGAGGCTTGTTGAACTGTCGAGTTCGGCATTTCGATCCGGATCAGCAAAGATCGGGGTTACCAGCAGATGTAGCAGCGTTAGTCGAATCGGTATTTGAAGGCGGATTTCAACTCCAGTTAATTAACTTGAACTCGGTTGAATCCAGAAACGTGATCTCCCTAGCAGGTGCATTTGGTGAGCATCAATTCTCGGGAGTTGAGGTTGTTGGTACTGATGTAAATAAACCTATTGATTGCAAATGGATCCAAGTACATCTTAAGCCTCGAGCTGGCATTACGCTTCGTTTAAAAACTAAGAGATACGCCAACCAGCCTACCTATGGTTTTCCTTGGCCCGTTGATAATCAACCTATGGCACCAATCAAACTGCGTACACCTGAGATTGATCCAGGAAGTGTTCCCGTGGGAGGATGAGCGATGGGAACAATGTCCACCAAAATTAAGGAATGGATTTCTCTGGTACGGGAAAAAGTTAAGAACGGAGGTGTCAGTGAAAGCGATTTAGACCAGTTAGAACAGATGCTACAGGTCAAGTACAGGCGGCAAAGATTGCTTTATCTGCAGGCGACGACACCAAGTATAAGATCAAGTGTTATTGGTATGGCTCAGCATGAGCCAGTCAATGGATCTATCACACAGATTGAACCAAACACTGATGATTGGAAATACCAGACTGTTCATGACGCCATTGTTGATGGCTGGCAAGCCATATTCTTTCCTGATCAACGAACCAATTTTGATGATCAAGAGATCGATATTTTAGGCTACGAATTTATCTTGCAGAAGATGGAGATTTATGATGAGTGACAAACCGTATCTGCTCACTGACGACCAAATTATTAGCTTTGTTATACATGGATACCATATTGTGGAAGTAGATTTCCCCGATGGCATCAACGGGACGATCTACGATGAAATTAGTCAACTCGAAAATAATCCAGGCGATGGGATTCTAGATGCCGTACCGAAGTTATATCAAGTTTTTGACCATCCCCAAGTGTGTGGAGCACTAGTCAGTCTATTAGGTAGAGACTACCAGATGAGCAGTCATCGGCATTGTCATACCAACCCCCCTGGTTCTCACAGCCAATCGTGGCATCAGGATGGTGTTAATCAGCGACATCATCAGGTTCGAACAGTTTTAGCAATGTATTATCCTCAAGATGTAACCACAGATTTAGGCCCGACTGTGATTATGCCAGGCACCCATTTCCGAAATGCCCCTACAGACCTCATGGCAACCTATGCTAATCTCCGCGATCAAGTTACTTTAACTGTAAAAGCCGGTACGATTGCTATTACACACTATGACATCTGGCATGCAGCCACCAGAAATACCGGGGATCGAAACCGTTATATGCTGAAATTTCTATTCAACCGAACCAGTGGCCCTACTGAGCCAAGCTGGAACCATGATTCGGAGAAGGCTACTTCGCTAACTTCCCGTTTTACTTTTGAACGCGCGTGCCAATGTTCACAGTCCGATCACTATAAAGAGCGAGGGTTGCGCCATAAAATGTGGAATCATCTACTTGGTCGATGAAATACAGGAAATATCATGTTAACTGCAAAGCAAATAGATCACTTTGATCAAAAAGGATACCTGATCTTTGAGAACCTAATCCCAGCAGAGAAAGTAGAATATTATGTTTCTGTTTTTGATCAACTAGTTGATCACGGGAGATCACTAACTGAACATCAAAGTCACTATGCTCTGGAAATTGACAAAGATCGCAATTTAATTCCGGGGATTCTTCACAAGGTTCAAGGTGTTTGCGTTGAAGAACCTCGTATCCTTCAGCTAGCCAAAGAACCTGAAATTCTTAACCGAATCCAATGTTTGCTTGGACCGGATATAGACATCTTCGGCACCAAATTCTTCCCCAAGCTACCTCAAGTAGGCCATTCCGTTTACTGGCATCAAGACAATTTCTATTTTGGAACAACATCTAACCAGATTATAAGTTGCGGTATATACCTGCAAGACACTGACAGAGAAAATGGTTGTCTGCGTATTATTCCCAGAAGTCACTTACGAGGTACACTTTTTAGTCATCACCGTGACCCCACCACGCACGGCAGCTGGGCAGAAATTGATGACACGGAAGCAATTGATGTTGAAATGTCAGCAGGAACTGTGGTTATTTTTTCCGCTAACCTCGTGCATGGCGCATACGACAATTATAGTGAACGCAGCCGTTACAGTACGGCTTGGCACTATATCCCTGGGGAACTGCAGTTGGAACAGTTTCCTCGCGGTGATTACAAGGATCGACACATTGTTCTTGGTAATTAGATTTTAGGGGCAAGTTGATGTCAATAGACAAGCAAGTAGATCAATTTCATGAGCAAGGATTCCTGATCTTCGAAAAACTGATTAATGAAAAAAAACTGGATTACTACCTTTCAATATTTGATGAACTTATTGATCGGAGTAAATCCGTGCCGATTGGCACACCTCATTGGTCGTTTGAAATCGATGCAGACCGTCAGCAAAATCCCGAGTTGCTCCATAAGGTTCAGGGCGTATGTGTTGTTGAGCCACGTATTCTAGAGATTGCTAGCGACCCGATGATTCTTGATCTAGTTGAGAAATTGACAGGTACCGACATCGATGTCTTTGGCACCAAATTTTTCCCCAAGTTGCCTTATGGTGGAACATCAGTCATGTGGCATCAGGATAATTTCTATTTCGGCACCACCTCCGATCAGATTGTAAGTTGTGCTATATACTTCAACGATGCTGATCGAAAAAATGGATGCTTGCGCGTGATTCCCAAAAGTCATCTTAACAAAGAAATCGCAACACATGATAAGAACCCATATGGTTACGGACACTGGACTCAGATCGATGAATCACAGGCTATTGATGTAGCTGTTCCAGCTGGTACTGTCGTTTTTTTCTCATCGAACTTGCTCCATGGCACACACGAAAACAAAAGTGACCGAAGACGTTACAGTACAGCTTGGCATTACATTCCAGCAAATCTCTCACTGGAACGTTTCCCACGTGGTGGATATGGCGATCGGCATGCCGTTCGCGGAAACTAGTGGGAAGGAAAAAGAATATAATACTACCAGAAATAGCCTTACAGAAACCGGAACAATTAATTCGAGATGGTCATTGTGCTACTAATAATATTCCGGCAGAAAATTTTCCATAGGAACTTGGAGATGAATCGGACCAACTTCTGGATTCAGCCGAACATCCGCCTAGGCTGAAAATATCAGAGATCCGATCTCCATCTTCAAGGAAGCGACAACCAACTGGTAAACCGTTTGTTGAATTGTAAGCCGCCGCATGAGGCACCAGCACTCTGCTAACACTAAGACTGGATGAGGTGAGAAAACCCAATAAGTAACGAAAAGATGATTGCCAGCTTAGATTACTACAACGTTATTTGGGATTCTCCCAGCCAAGATCACAATGGCTCAATGCCAATCGGCAATGGCGACATCGGTTTAAATCTTTGGTGTCAAGAAGACAGGGATCTAGTTTTCTATATTGGGAAGACTGATGCTTGGAGTGAAAATGCACGGCTGCTCAAACTTGGCCGCGTTAGAATCCAAATTAGTCCCAAGTCTTTTGTCAATAACTGTTCTTTTCAGCAGATATTGAATCTTCGACAGTGCGAAATTATAGTTCGTTTCGGGCAACATCCAACCGAAATTAGGATACGGATTTGGGTGGACGCAAACCAACCAGTTATCCGAATCGAAGCAGATGGAGACCATCCATTTGATATTCAAGCCCACTTAGAGATCTGGCGAAACGAAGATCGTCTTCTTGAAGGAAATGAAATTCATAGCGCCTATGGTCTGAGTGGATCGCCAGACAGTGTAGTTGTCCATGCAGACACTGCCATTGTTGACCAAAATAAGGTTATTTGGTATCATCGCAACTGTCGATCGATATGGACAGAGACGTTAACATTGCAGGGGATGGGCAACTGGCTTGATCAAGGCACCGATCCGCTTCAAGATTTGACCTTTGGTGGACTTATCCAAGGAGAAAATTTCACCAACTTTGACGGAACCATCCTCAAATCGGCAACACCTCAAAAACATCATTTAGTTTCCATCCACCTACTGACAGCTCAAACGGCTACACCAAAGCAGTGGATCAGTCAACTCCAGCAATTGTCTCACCTAACCAATTTAATCCCACTAGACCAAGCAAGAAAAACACACCAACAATGGTGGACAGATTTCTGGAATCGGAGTTGGATTTTTGCCAGTGGTGATGAATCTGCAGAGACGGTAACACACGGTTATATCTTGCAACGATTCATGACTGCCTGTGCTGGACGGGGTAATAGCCCAATTAAGTTCAACGGCTCTATTTTTACCGTCGACGCCCATCTGGATGGACGAGATTATGACGCAGATTACCGGAATTGGGGAGGACCCTACTGGTTTCAAAACACTCGTCTTTCTTACTGGCCATTGCTAGCTTCCGGTGATTTCGACCTTCTCCAGCCTTATTTCCAGATGTACATAGACGCCATGCCACTGGCTCAAGCAAGAACAAAACAGTATTTTGGGCATGATGGGGCGTTTTTTCCGGAGACGATGTATTTCTGGGGATCATACACTCAAGACAACTATGGCTGGCCGAATCAGCGTGCCGGCCTCCCAGTTCATACCACCGCCAATCAATATATACGCTATGAATGGCAAGGCGGTTTAGAACTCCTCGCCCAGATGTTGGATTACTATGCTATAGCCCAAGACGATGGTTTCCTGAGCTTAACGCTGCTACCGATTGCTGAGGCCGTAACCACTTTTTATGACCAACATTATCCAAGATCCAACAAAGGAGAACTCCGGATTGAACCTGCGCAAGCCTTGGAAACTTATTGGGATTCGGTTAACCCAATGCCAGAAATTGCTGGGTTACGCTTTGTTCTTCCCAAGTTGCTTGTTTTGCCTACAGATCTGATCAGCCACCGACTCAGAGACCAGTGGACTCGGCTTCTGACTGAAGTGCCGGAACTTCCAACACACCAAATTGATGGTCAGGTAGTTTTATCACCAGCCAGTGAGATCGGACCAAAGAACAATCAGGAAAATCCGGAATTATACGCTATCTTTCCATATCGACTGTTTGGTGTCAATAAGCCAGATATAGAGTTAGCACGTCGAGCCTTTACATATCGGCAGCATCGCGGGAGCTACGGATGGTATCAAGATGACACGCAAGCGGCATTTTTGGGTGAGACTGATCAAGCCCACAATTACATCGCCAGCCGTTTCCGTCAAAAGCATCCCCAAAGCCGTTTCCCCGCCTTTTGGGGACCTAATTTTGACTGGTTGCCAGATCAAACGCATGGTGGAAACGGCATGATGGCTCTCCAGACAATGCTAATGCAAACAGAAGACCAAAAAATCATACTTTTTCCTGCTTGGCCACAGAATTGGAACGTTACCTTTAAGTTGCATGCTCCACTGAATACAACAGTTGAGGGTATTTATAATAAGGGGAAACTGGAACATCTCTCAGTTACTCCTGAGGTACGACTTGAAGATCTGGTTCAAATGAGTCCAGAGCAACTTTGAAGTTTAGGATAGGATTCTTAATGGCTGGCATCGACCGGTCCAGTAGGCCTTAGGTTTGGATGCAGGTAAGACCTGATTCAGACTCCAGCCTTGGATCCGGGAAAAAACACCAACAATGAGACTTATATGGCATGTTGAATATGTCGATCAAAACAGGGTGATAGCGATATTAGGAATTTGCCCCAAATAAAATCAGATTTTGATGTGCCGTTTCGTTTATCAATGATAGATGTTGGGGGATTTCATGGCTAAGTGGATCTGTGCGCTGGAACTAGATCAGGATCGCCAAATCATAGCGGGCAGTGAAAAAGCGCTGTCCAATGCTGTCAGACGGGGAGCTGATCTGCGAGTTGGAACTGCCTTTCGTCACAACGAGCATATTGATACCTGTTCAACCAATACCGAACTGGTTCGAGAGGTAATGGACCTTCGTGTTGTGTATCTGCTCAAAGATTACTGGGTGGCCGGAGTTCAGAATCTGCGTATGCCTGTGTCACTCAGAAAAGGATTCGGTCCGCGAGAATCGATGTCCTTCTTCCTATACAATCAGGACGGGCACCAAGCAATTGCTCGGCCGTATCTTGATGGCCGAGCTTCCACTGGGGCAATTGGGCTGTCACCGACAGATGATCATCGGGACATGCCCAAGTACCATGAACTAGACCAATGGGATGCGGAAACCAATGCACCCTCTAGTAACTTCATCTATGCGTTCGATATGTACCGTTTTTTCGTTTGCGATCAGTGGGAAGAAGTATATGCACATGACGCTGACGGCACCCCACAGTACGGTTCAGTCGAAGCCCTAGCTGATGCTGCAGTGGAGGGGAGTGAGGTAAAGGTGGCCATTACCGGATTGTGCCGCCATCTCGACTCGGACGATTGCACAATAGAACATCAAGTTTTTGTTCATGGAGGCTCCTGTTACTACTACACCGAAGAAAAGCATTTCACTGCCGCCGCTCATCCGCTAATCCGTGTTCGACCCAATATCCCCCTACGTTATGCCAGCCGGTCATGGGACTTCGGTTGGATCAAACCCAGCAGCGATGGCATCATCCACTGCTGGCTGTGCGATCCCTACACACTTAAATTCCATCGCGAACAGGGGCATTACGCTATGCGCTGGTTTATTAGTAAATCACGATGAACCTTTTAAACACAGTTGGAAGGTGACTATGCACAGACAACAATAGAAATTCAAAAAACAATGAAGACATTAACAACTAAAATCTTTGACAGTTGCCAATCTCATTTTGATGATATCGTAGCGATTCGACGGGATATTCACATGTATCCTGAAACTGAATTTGATGTCCACAGGACCGCAGATATTGTTGCGAATCAACTAAAAAAACTGAAATTGCAGGTCAAGACAGGCATTGGGAAAACAGGAGTGGTTGGAGACCTTGAAATTTCAGGCGCTACGAAGCGCATCGCGCTGAGAGCTGACATGGATGCGTTACCTATGCAGGAGCTTGGGAATTCTCCCTACAGATCCAGAATCGATGGAAAAGCACACATGTGTGGGCATGATGTCCATACAGCCATGCTGATTGGTGCCGCCAAGGTAATTAGCCAGTTAAAGGTTGAACTTAAAACAAATGTAAGATTCATTTTCCAACCAAGTGAAGAGAAATTTCCCGGCGGTGCACCCGCCATGATTAAAGATGGTGTTCTTGACGGAGTTGATCAAATCTATGGCTTACATGTATGGCCTCTAATGGAAAGCGGGCAGTTCGCAATTTGTCCCGGGCCTGCTTTTGGTCAACCAGATGTTTTTGAAATCAAAATCAGGGGCAAAGGTGGACATGCAGCATTTCCTCATCTAGCTACTGATCCCATCATGGTGGGAAGCCAATTTGTCTCGATACTGCAATCGATTGCGTCCCGGAATGTGGATGGGCTCGAATCTGCGGTCATAAGTGTAACTCAGTTCCATGGTGGAACAGCCGACAACGTGATTCCTCAGATGGTGAAACTCTCGGGAACGGTACGAACCTTGAAAAAAGAAGTCCAAGTTAAGGTTCGACAGAGAATCGAAGAAATACTCGCTGGTATCACCTCTGCTCATGGAGCAACCTACAATTTTTCTTACCAAGAAGGGTATCCAGTAACATACAATCATGAACAATGTGTGACTGAAGCATTAGCAGTGGCAAAAACACTCGTAGATGCGGAAGAGGTTATCTTTCCATATTCTCCAATTCTAGGAGGTGAAGATTTTGGTTATTATTCACAGAAAATCCCAGCTTGCTTTATCCTTTTAGGTGCTGGGAACAAAGCAAAAGGGATTGTTAATATGTGCCATGATCCTCGATTTGATATTGATGAGAAATGTATAATTTATGGTATGGCAATGCATGCTAGCCTAGCCATCAATTGAGTAGAGATATTTGAATCAGAGTAAATCGTTCTCTGTTATATTTAATTCCTATAGTTTAAAGAGGGAAGATATGAGCGACCTAGATCAAGAAATCGTAGAAGCAGCGCGTGAGAATGGTGTTGGAATCGCACACAATCTACTGACAGAAAAGGAACTAAGCTTGGGACGGGAGGCTTTCGATCAAGTCTATCTCGATTTGGATAAAGGCCCTGGCGAACCAGGAACACGAGATAGTATTTGGGGGGAGGAGTTATTAAAATCCGCTGCCTTAGAACGACTGTTTTCTCATCCACATATCATATCTATCATTTCAGGGATTCTGGATGAGTTGCGACCCTTTTTGCAAAAAATGAAGACCAATCGGTATACCCCCTTTCATCCAGGCGTTGGTCGGCATACGGACGGAAAACTGGGTGAACTCTCTCCACCGTTTTCTATGGTATCAACTCAGGTATTTCTTGACGATATAGAAATCGATTCAGGTGCTTTAGCTTATGTTCCTAGATCGCACATCCTGCACTATGAATCAGCCGAGAATCTCGACCATCAGCCCCCAACTAAGGAACAGATTCGAGTGGGTAATTACGTTCCAGCAGAATTAAAAGCAGGGAGCGTTATTTTTCGTCTGCCTGAGGTCTGGCATGCGGTCAATCCAATCCATCGCCTAAGACGATATGTTACAGGAACATACACTAGCCGTGACCGTTTCAGTGCATCAATGACTGAGAACGTGGATAACGTTGTTCAATCCCGAAAACAGATTCCAATTGATAGTATCCCATCAACCTTGCATCAATTCTGGCAATTTTAGTTGATTAATATCACGTGGATCGTGAACGACGGTTCGAAAAGAAATTGTCGCCAACAAATGGGGAATGAGGGTTTGATTGAGTATGTGCATTTACAATTTGTTTTCCTTTTTTGGTGTTTCCTTTAGTAATCTAAAAGTTCCAGTGCCATTAGGGTACCTGCCAATGGAACTGTTTTCTATTTGATTACCGAATTCAACTAAGTTCAGTATCTGATTGGCGTCTGCGCTAGCATCAACCAGCATCACTGTTTCTCCATTCTTTGAGAGTTTAAAATTAGTATGAAGTCCGGGCTGATCTGTCTGATCTCCATCTGCCCAGACAATAAGATAGCCACCAGCAGACATTTTTGTGTTTTCTGGGAATGCCCACTTAGACAAATTCTCTTTGTTGTCACTAAGGTACATTGTTGCTAGACTTACTTCTTTATCACTTCTGTTATAAAGTTCAATCCAATCATCATATTCGCCTTGTGGATCACGTAAACTGCGGGTGTTGAATGCCATTACTTCATTAATGACAATCGGAGAATTGTTCGCTATTAATGGCATTATGCGGTAGCTAAGGGCCCCAAAATCAGCTTTAGCTGGGAGGAAAGCTATGGTCCCCAATGAGGCTAATGCGCGAGCTTCAACATAGTAATAAACTTCTGTACCCGCGGGGAAAGGAGGGATCTCACCCAGATAGGTATTATTGTGCCCACTTGCCAGCATTGTAACACTGTCAAAAGGAACATTATAATTGGAAGCATAGTATAGAATGACGTCATCTAACTTTACTTTGGTATCAATTACAACTTTGATCAGTACTTCTTCTTGCGGTTGAGGGTCTGATTGAAGCGAAACTGATTTAATGACGGGTACTTCTTTATCAATCTCAGGGTGACTAAGGAGAAACTGACGACGTTCCTCAATAAACTGTTTAAAACTTGGAGATCTGTGTCCACCACGACCTCTACCGAAACCAGGAGGCCCACCCAACAAGTCAGCGGATGGATCATCACGATCATCTCTGTTATCAAACCCATCTCGATTACTTGAACTATCCTCCTCGTTATCATTTTGATCTTGACTATTGACGAAAGCCTGATAAGAATATAATTTTTTGAGGTCAGCTTTCACTGCAGCATCAATCAGGGATTGATACTCCTTAATAATAGGCTCAAGAATGCCCCAGTCCAACCATTCATCAATGATGGTCCGTACATGGTTTAGATAACGTGCTCGCAGATGCGGAGTGGACAGCAGTCGACTAATTACCGGTAGCATTTCATTATCTTCGTTGGCGATGGGGCTCAACATTCGTTGGTTATCAAAATATATGTTGGGACCTCCTCCTCCCGCATAACCAAATGTTTCGTTGTTATCGTGGGATATCAGATGGAAACGACCTTTTGGATCAAGATAAACATTATAGTCGGCTCCTCTGCCGATATAACCGTCACCATCGATAAAAACATTATCCAGAGCGATAAACCAAAGTGCTCCATCAATGTTGAATATGGGACGCAAAGCATCTTCAAGTTGGTCATTAGGAGTTTGATCAAGAATTTTACACAGGTGAATCAAATCCTGCCAAGCATTCTGCGGTACGTTTTTGGTCTTTAATTGATAAGCAACTTGATAATCACTGATATCCGGTCCATTCCAGACTAAAGAACCGCCTCGGCTTCCCCTACCAGGGGAAATCTTCCAGCGAACGCCATCTTTAGTTTTAAACCAATCCCAAAGAAAATCCTTATTGAATTGCTGTATATTGGGGTATATTCCCCAGTTTTCACCGTTAATGACAAGCCGAATAAAGTTGGCTTTGGGTGCAGGCAAGTATTGGCGGGAAATTCGGGAGTAAAGCACTTCACGAATAAAGGAGGGATCTGAAGCGGAATTCAGAAGCTTGAGTGTTTTATAACCGTAAAGGCGTTGATCTACGTGGTCATAGTCAATGGCAACATTAAAGGATTTTTTCTTTGAATCCCGGGTCATCCGGTAAGATGAGTTTCCTCGAAAACTGATACCAACTGAGGGATAGAGTTTCCCATCCACAATCAAGTCAGCTGGAACATCTACCCCAGTCCGGTAAAAATCACTCAACTCCGCATACCAGTCAGCATTGGGGAAACGAAGATATAAAGTTCTCAGGGTCTCTTCGTCATATAGACTGACTTTTTGATTCGGTGCAGATTTCTGGCTGGTTCGTAAATCGTTTTGCTCACTCGATTTTTTTGCTGTTCCCAAAGTGATGGCCTCGCTTTGTTCCCCCCGAATACTTTGTACGTATTTACGAGCGGAGCTTCGTTCGTCTCCTTCCAGCTTTCCATTTTGATTGGTATCAAACCGATCAAACAATTCTTCACTATCAATTGGTGGAATCATACCCCTACCACCTCTAGGGCCACCAAAGCCACGGCCGCGGCGCATACCTCTCAAATCCTCGCGACTCAATTTTTGTCCGGTGAAGGCTTCGAGAGTAATAGCTTCAAACATTACCTCTTTTTCTTCCCGGCTGAGCTTGGCATCTCCATCAGTGTCAAAACGATCCAGATCTTGTTGATCTAGGCCCGAATCATCTAACGGGGTTTCTTTCTGGGCATCCGGTTTTATTGTCACTGATACCAGAACTATTGTAAAAACTAGAATGCTGATTCTTCTAACTAACATTTTGGCTTCTCTCCTCTCAAGTAAATATTTCTATATCTCCGACGGTCTTACTAGTATATTAGACTTATGTAGACAATTATTGTTCGAAAAACTTTTCTCTTTTAGTAATCTAGCAAAATTTAGGTACATTGAGCAATTGACGTTTTTATTCGAAGTTGCACGTGCTTCCGGAATAATCAGGTAATTTACCAAGCATAATAATGATTCCCTTCACAATTTCTGATATAATCCCATCCACTCAACTCAACTGGGAAAGTAGATAACATGATAGAAAAAAGTACAGCTGTGGCTCTGATTGGCGATCGTTATCATAATTCGGATTACATTCGAACAGCTTTGGGAAAGACACTGGTACGGGATCTGGAATTAACAATTGATTTTACCGATGAGGTTCAGAGGTTGAATTCAGAAACCCTGAATAATTACAGGATGTTAATCGTCTTCCGTGATTCGATGATTTGGCCAAACGGTTATGGCACATCCTCAATCATCAGTGACCCACCTCTACCCAAATACGAAAATAGATCCATTCACTGGATGACAAAAGAACAGGGACAAGCCGTCAAAGATTTTGTTAAAACGGGAGGTATGGCTCTTTTTTATCATAACACGACCTACATCGCTGCTGGAAACGAGATATTCCAAGATGTCCTAGGAGCGACAACTGAAGGTCATCCTCCAACTCGACCGTTCAAAGTCCGAATCACCAATCCGGATCATCCCATAACGCAAGGTGTCAACGATTTTATCGTTACCGATGAACAACATTTCATGACACTAGATACCGACCCAAAATTTGTCTTCATGGAAAGCATAAATGAAGATGGTTTAAGGTATCAAGATATGGGTGCCTCATGTCACGCAGGATGGGCTTATGATTACGGTCAGGGTCGGGTATGCTACCTTGCTCCCGGACACACTATTGCGGCTCTATGGAATCCAGAGTATGAAAAAATTCAACAAAACGCAGTCCGCTGGCTGATGAAACAAATCTAGCTGTTCACTGACTAAATTAGAATTCGGAATCGTTATCAATTCCCAACACAGTTTTTCTTGAATCTAAAAAGCATTAAATGTAAATACTATTTGCTCAAATCAATGCTTAGTCGAAACGAGATATCTTGATTCCAAACGCCACTGGTATCAGAAAGATTGCTGCTACTTTATTGAGTACCATTATTTAATCACCATCCCAAATTTTATCAGCAACTGACGCAAAAATTGATTTTATAGCGAAAAATGGCGTATTGATCTTAAATAACTAGGAGAAAATAAATGAATCGAGAAGCGACAATTTCGTTAGTCAGTTTTCCTCCTTTATCAAGCGATGAATCTGACCGATTAAACAAAACACTGGTCAGAATGGGACAGTATATCGATCACGCTGCTAAGCTAAGAAGTGATTTGGTCGCTTTTCCGGAAATCTGCAACTACCTAGGTGACAAAGATCCGTGGCAATTTGAACCACTTGATGGACCAACAGTAACTGCTATGTCGCAAAAGGCTAGAGAACATAGTCTTTATGTGGTTTGTCCGCTAGGAACCATTGAGAATGGGACTAGATATAATAGTTCCGTTTTGATCAATCGAGACGGTCAGATCGCCGGCGTCTACCACAAGAATTTCCCTACACATGGTGAACTGAATATCGGGATTATACCGGGAACAGAAGCACCTGCTTTCCAGACCGACTTCGGTCGGGTAGGACTCAGTATCTGTTTTGATATCAATTACTGGGAGGTCGGCTCACAACTATGTAAAAACAGATCTGAACTGGTTATATGGTCGTCGATGTGGCAGGGCCAACGAATGTTGACCAAGTGGGCGATTGAGTTTGGCTTTTATATCGGGGCAACCTATTCTCAGCAATCCACATTTGTAGATATAGCTGGTCGAGAAATCGTGGCTGTTAATCGCAACATCAGTGATACGACTGGCAGTTCGCCGGTGACATCGGCCAAGTTGGATTTTGATCGGCGGTTACTACATCATGATGAGAATATTGGACGGTTACAAAAACTGTATCAGAAGTACGGAAGTACCGCTGCCTATTGTGAGTGGCTACCACAAGAGTGCCTGATAGTTTTTGGATCCCAACTCCCTGATGTGTCAAGCGATGATCTAATCGACGAGTTCAACATCGAAAGCATGCGGAACTACCTGGCACGTGTGCGACGAGATCGTCAGTTGGCTCTCAACGGCAAATACGCAGCCAAATCCGCATGAAACTTCAAAATTGAAACTCTAGAATCAATGAAATTAAGCACTGAAAAGGCATGATTCTAGTATCCTTTGTGCTTGTCGATCACACTCAATAGTGGCTTGTTGGTCATAAACAGTTCCAGACTTCGACAGAAGAGTTCAACTGTTCTGTCCAAACGAATCGGGGAACCTCCCGCCACGTGAGGAGTGATAATCACGTTCGGCATATCCCAGAGCGGGTTGTCTGCCGGAAGCGGTTCTTCTGGGGTGACGTCGAGGCCTGCACCGCCAATTAATCCTTCGTTCAAGGCGCGAATTAAATCTGATCCATCCACAATTTTACCGCGTGTAACGTTGATCAACAGTGCATGCTGCTTCATCTTCTGAAAAGCTGGGTAGTTGAACATCTTCTCTGTTTCTCTGGTTAGAGGTGCACATATAGAGACCACATCCGATTCCTCCAGGAGATCATGGAATCGTCCCATCGGCCAGACAGATTTAACAAATGGAGGAGGTTCCAAGTCTTCTGGATCGACGGCGATCGTCTCCATCTCAAATCCTTGCGCTCGTCTGGCCACTTCGATGCCAGTACCGCCAAGTCCGACGATGCCAAGTGTCCGACCGCTCAATTCCCAGGTGGCTTGGCGAATCGGCATTCGGTTGTCCCATATTCGTTCACGTACCGCTCGACCAATCCCCCTCAACAGACCGAGCAACAAAGCCCAAGCCTGATCGGCCAGATGAGTACCAACGACACCTTTTGCGCTGGTCAGAATAACGTCGCTTTCAACTAACTCTGGAAACAGAACGCCATCTACACCGGCGCCGAGAACCTGCAACCATTTGAGTTGTTGGGCCTCTTCAAAGAGGGATGGATTCAAACCGCCGAAGATAATATCCGTATCAACGACTTCTCGCAAAAGTTGCTGATGATTTTGAGATTGCACAATCCGAATCTGGTCGGAAGTTGACTGGATTCGCTGACGGTGCTCAGCTGTAATAGCTGTGTTAATTAAGATTTTCATTCGTGGCCTCCGTTCATCAGTTGTCCTGTACAGGGACCTGAATCCCTGCACAGGGAAAGACTGCTACTTTAGGGTTGTCAGGTAACTTTTCAGCTACCGCTTCTACCAACGTATTCCACTGACGAAACAGAAGATCGCTGGAATGCTTTTTATAGAAATCACTAACTGGAAAATGTTCAGAGCAAACCAAGAGTTGATCAGGAGAATGGATCTTTGGTTCTGTGAAAACCATCGGTTCCTGCTTTGATTTTTGGTCAACAAAACGAGCATAGTCTACTTGATCAAAAAGACCATGGTAACAAATACCATCGCTGGCTGGATTAATAGCGATTGTGTAATTATTGGTGAAGTGATTTCTCACCCACAAAGCCTTGGCAGTCTGAATCGGATCCGAGTCCAGTGGGTAACAGTTCAAAACCACAAGATCAGTTTTCTGACTAATTTTCTCTGGGATTTTCGTCCCATAGGTTTCTAAGGCCAACTTCGCTCCCATGCGATGGGCTTTAACATAATCACCAACGAAGACACCCGCTACCTCCCGCTTGCTGTTAATAACAATGTTAACAATGACGTCAAGACCAAGGATTCCAGCCACGGCTTCAGCCGCGTCTCGATGATCTGGGTTACTGCTTTGCCTTTCGATAACAGCATGACCACGTGACGGACAAAAGGTATGGAAATAGAACATAGTAGCAAACCCGGCGACACCTGGTACAATTAACTTGGCTCCACCACCGAAACCAACGGATCCGTGCGGATAAATACCACCCAAGCATATCTTCAAATCTGCATCTGCCACCACACGATTAATATATATCGGCATACCATTCGGTAGATTACCGAATGCTCGAAGATCTCCTGACATAAAATCATGGCAAGTTACCTGGTATTCTCTGGCAATGTTTGCACCAACTTTTTTAGCGATTTCTTCAGGGGTCAGGGCACGATGCGATCCACCACCTACAACAAAACGTATTTCATCCTTGGGGATATCTTTCAACTCTTGCAAAAGGAAAGGAATAATTTCTGCCACCGGAGTGGGGCGACTGAGGTCATCAATAACAATAACAGCATTTTTTCTGCCAGTTGCTATTTCCGAGATACGAGGTGTGCCAATGGGTAGGGATAAAGCTTCTTCAATTTCAGTTGCTGTTAACTTTGGAGCATCCTGAGGAGCAACAGTATTAACTTCCCAACCTTCAGGAAACCTTAATGTGATCCTTTCATCCCCATACCAAGCTTTTGACTGCATCTTTGCATAGTTTACGGCGGCCATACCAATTTTCTTTATCCCTCCAATTTTGTTAATGGTTGTACAGCTAGTTTTTACCTTAGGTTAGTTCAGCGCTGAGAGAATCCTCCGCAGTTTGTCGCCCTTCTTGATAAATTTCCTTCAACTTAAAAATATCCGAAGCCGTGTAATCGTGTAGTTGAGGCGTAATGATTTGTACTCTGTCATCTTTGGGAAAATGAATTTGCTGATTTGACAGGTAAATTCTAAGAACACGCTCAAACACATATTTGACGTTATTTGCTTTCCAATTTGGCTTATGATCAGAAAATGTAAAATCTGCTTTCAAGCTACTAGCGACATCCACTCCAATAATATTGTTTCCCGAATACTGTCTAATCGCGTTATCCAGAGGAAAGTTTTGTGATAACCCGCCGTCAACTAACCATTTTCCCTCTACAGGATGAAAGTAGGGGCGAATAGGACAGGTACGGAGATTGAGAGCTCGAATTGCGTCTACTAGACTTCCTTTTGCAATTATCACTCTTTGACCATTTGAAAAGTCTGTCGCTCCAACAGCCAAAGGGACTTCTAGATCCTCAATTTTCTGGTCCCCCAGAGGCTATTTAAACAGCTTAATAACCTTATCTCCTTGGATCAAACCGAACCGACTTTTTGAAATATCAAACATGGTTGAAAAGATATTCGTTTTCTCAACAATCTCCCAAATTTCATCCGCACTGTAACCTACGGCAAGTAAGCCGATAATAATAGATCCAGCTGAGACACCACTATAAAAATCGAATTCATATCCTTGTTTTTCCAGAATCTTAACAACACCAATATGTGCTGCACCAAGAGCACCTCCTCCTGAAAGGACTAGAGCCGTTTTTCGTTTCTGATTAGTCACAATAACAAGCTATCCAGATATTTATAATTCGGTTATAAAACCACGGATACTAAGGTTTCCAAACTATTTCTGATAATTCCCATGAACGGAGAATTTCGATCGGTGGAAGTACGCCATCTGGCCCATGCCATTTCCCTGCAAAAA
>DTUY01000127.1:62397-80344 GCA_012963885.1 Candidatus Poribacteria bacterium
AGAATTTCGATCGGTGGAAGTACGCCATCTGGCCCATGCCATTTCCCTGCAAAAACATACATAATGCGCTTTGATCCAAGTGCGAAGCAGATGACTTTCCCTGATTGCTCTTCTACACCCGGAGGACAATTCGTGTCCAGTTGATTGCCATAGACTTCATGATAAGTAGAACCAAGATTAGCTCCTAATTCATTCTTTACTGTTTTACTCTTGATTCCGACGCTAAATATGCGTTGATAATCACTAGTCGGATTAATACTAATATATCCTGGCCATCTTTTCTAATGCGGAATATTGGAAACAGTTCACCTTCAGTACTACGGGTGTCTTTGACAATATCGGAATTTGGAAACAACTGCTAGATTTGGTCTTCTCTGAAAGGCGTATTAGGTTTAAGCCCTCCCAAACGTGCTTCAGAAACAGCCAATTGGGTTGTCTTATCAGCTGATTCTCGCAGGAGTTTGTTAATTTGTGTCTTCAATTCCTTATAATTCTGTTGACATTGCTGATGGGATTTACTACCTCCTTGATGGTATCCACCTCCCAGATGAATGTAACAAATTTTCCTTTTCTGATCAATCAAGAAACTGGTGGATGACCGGCGGCGCACGTTTACATCCAACCAATATTTTTGTAGTATTTTCCCGTCTACATCGATAGCCACTGGAAATTTAAACCCTAGCCGATTTGCAGCTTGAGTGATTTCATCAAGAGTCCTGAAACGGAAGGGGTTCGGATAGTATATACCAATAACCATCAAGTCTTCCTGGCTGAAAACTTGATGGAACTCGTTTAGTGCTTCAGAACTGCGTTTGCAAAACGGAATGACTTCAGTCCACCACTGAATCAGCAATACCTTTTTTGTAAGATTACCTAGTTGTAATGGATCGGAATTGACCCATCTCAGTTTGCTCCAATCAGGAGCTGGTTTCCCAAGAAGCTGATCTCCCCCTTCGGTAATTGTTTGCTAAGGGATTACTAACAAAACATACAAAACAATGATGTAAGATACCTTCGACACTGCTAAATACCTGACAAAATCGATTAAAATTTTGCTTTTCGAAGTGGTTCGGACTGTAACCAGCCGATGATATCAATCAGGTTATCTTGTTTATCTTGCATTGGAACCTCAATTACAGCTGGTGAGTTAGAGGCCAATGCTTCCTTCAGAATCCCCTCAAAGTTAACTAAATCGTTGACTCTGGTTGCATAGGCACCAAAAGATTTCGCAAACTGGATAAAATCCGGGTTGTACAGATCAGTATCAATTGTCCGACCATCACAGCCTTTTTGCTGAGAACCTTTTATTGCTGTTAAGGCACCATCGTTAACAACAATTGTGACCACATTAACACCGTACATCATGGCTGTAGCCAACTCTGAAACCCCCATCATGAACCCCCCATCACCAGTAAAACAGACAACAGGTTTGTCAGGATTAGCGATTTTGGCACCGATGGCGGCAGGGAATGCGTAACCCAAAGTAACCCCAATACAGGGATAGAGAAAAGTCTGTGGATGAGCAACAGGAAACTCAGTGAATGAGGCATAACCAATTGAGTGAACATCTACTGCAACAATAGCATCTTCAGGTAAAACCCGACGGAGCTCAGGCAGAATCGGCAAACGGGACTGCGTGGCGAATTCTTCTCGAATTGAAGGCAAAACATGGTCCCAGTCATCTTTGCTCGCTTCAATTTGGTCAGTCAATACTTGTAGGCTGGACCTCAAATCTCCAATAATACCAAGATCACATTGATACTCACGACCAATTTCTGCAGGGTCTTCATCAATCTGAATCAGCGGTCGAGGCGGTTCAAAAGACCAGTTTCTAGTATCAATCGAGGTGAAACGGCAACCAATGGCCAAGGTACAGTCTGCCATTTGCATAGCTTGTTTTGCCTGAAACCCACTGATATTCTGAAGTGCCAGAGGATGACCTTCATTTAACGCCCCCTTAGCACATCGCGTCACTGCCACTGGAACATTCAGTTTTTCCGCTAAATTTCGTAATTCATTCATGGCACAGGAATGAACAACTGCGGATCCGGCTAGTATGATCGGTCTCGATGCTTGTTCCACTTGTTGAATCACTGATTGGATGTCATCCGCTTTTGCTGGTTCTTTGAAGTGTCGTTGGACACGATTGGGAATGGTTACTTTATCTTCTCCAGTAATCACATCCATAGGGAACTCTAACATTGTGGGACCCGGACGTCCTGTTCTCATAGCCTGGAACGCGTTTTCCACAACAATCGGTATATCCGCTATTGTCCCAGCAATGGCACAATACTTGGTAATAGGTTCGAAAAAACGCATCTGGTCCAACCCATGAAACATTTTGCTAGGATCTCTGGCATAAAGATTTGAATCGCTTTGACCAGTGATCAACAAGACGGGTACACAATCGGTAAATGCTTCGAGTAAACCAGTTGAAGCGTTGCTAGCACCAGGACCAGGCACTGTTAGTGCCACGCCAACCTCTCCTGAGGAACGGGCATAGCCATCTGCCATCAGGGTAGCAGCGTTTTCATGACGCACCAAATAGTGGCTGATTGTATCTGATCCCCGACGAAGCAAGGAATCGTAGATCTGTATGTTTTGCGTGCCTGGCATGCCAAAAATGTGTTGGACACCTTGTGCTTTTAGACATTCAATTAGGATATCTCCGCCCTTCATTGGTCAATTCTCTCTGGTTTCTTATCTATTTGGTTATAAATTCGGATAATAGTTGATTATAGCAAAACTATGGGAAAGTATCAATTGGAGAGAATATTTGAAAATTATCCCGGTGTATCTACCAAAATTTATATTGTAATGGCTATTGTTGTATTGTATGATGCCGCACAGTGTGTAAGCAGCATCATACGAGAGTAGGTCTACGACGTTCAAATTTGTATTTATGATTTAAAGGAAAGCTAATTATGATTTATGAATTGCGAACCTATCAGGTTGTACCTGGGAAGATGAAAGAACTCAACAGGCGTTTTGGTGATATTACCATCCATTTATTTAGAAAACATGGAATCCAAGTTGTTGGTTTCTGGGAAACAGCCATCGGTGAAGCTACCACCACGGAACTGGTCTACATGTTAGCCTTCGAAGATTTAGCCCACTATCAACGCGCATGGGACGCGTTTATCGCTGATCCAGAATGGCAAGATGCTAAGCAGAAAACCGAAGTTGATGGTCCTTTGGTAAACGTCGCCGGATCAAAGATTTTAGAACCAACCTCTTACTCTCCGATGCAATGATTGTTTTGGTGTAGCAGACACCTTCCACATCAATCTCTTGATGGGGTGTACAAAGAGCTAAGACCCCCCTTTCAATCTAATCACCTGTATAATAGGTATCATACATAATCAAACACTCAGACTCTTTTTCACCACAAAATCTACTAGAATTAATTGAAATTGTATCGGATGAAATTACGACTGGCATCTTGAATATTATTAAATTCTCCGATGGCAACGGCAGAACTTAGCGCTGCTCCCACGGCGGCTTCCTCAGTATAAAGTGGGGTTGTCAGAGATGTCGAGAAGGAATCAGAAACTACATGACGTAAGAGTTGGTTTTCTCTGATACCGTTACCTGATCCAATCAGTGATTGACGAAGCTGGACACCACCGATCTCCTGCATTTCTTCGTAGAAAACCGTAAACTGCTCTGCTATCCCTTCAATCAAAGATCGAGCCATATGACCAATGGTGAGATTGGTTGTACTGACACCTTCCCATATTCCACGTCGATCTGGCTCACGCCGAGATCCGGAAAAGATAGGTTCGCATCGTAACCCATCTGATCCAGCTGCAACTTCAGATGCCAATCGGTTTAGATCAGAGTACAAATTAGGAGTGTCATCTATTCCAAATACGGACGCCCCAATCTGCTGTACAAAGTCGCGTAATACACGGTATGATTTACCTCCGCACAAACCGGCACCAACGAGTAAAAAACCACTTTGCAGAAAAGGTCGGACATCGAGCTCGTGAGTTGGTAAATATTTATCAAGAAAGACGGAAACCTGACCTCCTGTGCCTATGTTGACCAACAGACTATTGAGGTAATCCGATACACTACCAGCAAAACTGGCTTGGTTGTCACCACAAGCAACCGATACGGGTGTCCCGCTGGGAATGCCAATTATGTTTGAAGTTTCCTCGGATACGCTCCCTACTACCGTGCACGATGGCTTTATTTCCGGAAATTGGGTTACTAGTAGGCCCAATTTCCGAATCAGGTCTGCATCCCATGTTCCAGTTTGTAGATTAAAGACCCCTGCACTAGCAGCATTGGTTGGATCAGTGATAGGAACGATACCACACAGATGTCCGACTAAACAATCAGGTGCGAAACAGGAACTTGTGTTAGTAATTAATTCAGGAACGTTCTGGTGTAACCAAAAAAGCGTAGTTGCCATATAACCTGCGGACAAATGACAGCCGGTTTTCTCTAGATAATCTTGACCGATCTCCTGTATTGCTTCAAGATATGTCACCTCATCGCAGAAAAACTGGTTACAACGTTGATCCTGCCAGCCGATAAATGGTGAACAAGACACATTATCCTGATCAAGCAACACCATACCGTGCATCTGCCCGGTAACACCAATTGCGTTGATATCCATCTGATTTGATTCATCCGCTAGATCTGATAAGACACTATAAGCCAATTTTATCATCTGTTCGATATCCCACTCGGAATATCCTTTGACTTTATCCTCAGACGTTGTAATTTCCGAATCATTTGGAACGCTCCGATGCGACAACACGGCTTTCGATTCGGTATCAAGTATTAATCCTGAAATCGAAGTGGTGCCTAAATCGAGACCGATGTATTTTCCCATTGTGCGTATGGCCTTATTACAACTGGTAGCCTAACCTTAACTCAAAACATGAAATTCAGTTGACGTTTTTCGCTGTGGAACGATGACAACCCCAAATGGGCTAACACGAACATCAAAGCAAATGTTATGGTAGTATAGATTATTGGTATTCGCTTCAGGGCAATCGAACAGCTATTTTGGGTGAAGACTAAAGATCCCCCAGTTGTTTACGGCAACGGACTCCTCTCAAAAAAACCATAAACGATGGCGATTCCACCTGCTGCACTAACACCTTAGTGTGTTGCACTCGATGTAGTTCCTAAATTGGTTGCTCCGATTCTTTATCAAAGGCATCAGAGCAACCAGAGATCCAAAATGGTCATGTACTCCCTGTTAAACAATTGGTGGATTGCCAACTCTTGTCTCAAATGGTACTAGATGTATTGAGACAATAAATTGGCTTTGGGGCTATCATTAGCAAAGTGAAATAGGGTAAAGTGTTCCAGCAGCTATAAATTGACCGATAACGTTCCCAACAAAAATGCGCACGTCAGGGCGGGAATGAAAATTGAAGGATCCATGAAATATTAAAACAATCTGTTATTCCCAATCTTTGTCAGCCAACACCAAAAAGGGACTTCGCATTTTGATAATAGATTTTTTCTTTGTCCAATTCAGAAATTTTCATTTTATCAATGATTTCTACGAAAATTTGCGGAGAAACCCATGGATGATCTGATCCAAAAAGTAGTCGATCTGATCCAGAAAATTCGTAAGCATATTCCAAGGCTTGTTGGGATGGTGAGACAGTATCCAAGTAAACATCCTTCATATACATGCTAACGGGTTGAGTAATACTGTCTCTTGCACGCCCCAAAACTTCCGTTTGATGATTGATACGCCCCATCATGTAAGGCAAAACCCCGCCAGCATGAGGAATGACGATTCTCAAACTGGGATTCCGCTCCAAAACCCCACTCAGTATCAGACGCAACAGGGCAAAGCTGGTATCAATCTGAAATCCTATCATCGGTATCATCGAATGTTCCATAATTTTCTCACCCCACGTTGGTACAGTTGGATGCAGTACAACCGGCATATCGAGGGTTGCCGCGTGGGCATATATCGGTTCAAAATCGGGATCGTCAACTGGCCGACCGCCAATGTGCGAGTAAAGCATAGAACCACAAAACCCCAAATCTGTCTTTGCACGGGTCATCTCCCGAATTGCTTCTTCCGGCAAATTCCAAGGGATAGAAGCTAATCCAGCCAAACGATCCGGGTGTTTCCGAGTCAATTCAGCAATGAAGTTGTTAACGGCTTTTGCCCCAGCAACAGAAAGTTCCGGTACCAGCATACAAGGCCCAGGAATATTTGTGCTGACAAGTGAAATATCGATTCTGGACTCGTCCATTGCACTCAATTTCTGTTGTTCAGTGTATACTTCCGGCAACAAACGAAAGCTTTGAATATCACCATATGTGATCAGATAACTATCAGCATCTTGGTGAATATTTGGAGGAACCGGGTTTTGGGCCAGCACATCGATATATTCCTGTGGAAATACGTGACTTTGACAATCTATTCGCATCAGAATTACCTGAAAATATATTATTTATCTGAGGTCAAGTAGATAAGATAACAAACTGTATTTGGTTATCGCGTGATCTTAAATGAGTAATTTCATAGTTCCCAAGCAAGTGAGTAGTCACGTTGATCGATAGAAGGGTGACCACCTGGTCCATAACCACCATCAGCTTGAGATTCATAAGTTAATGGAACAAACGATTCGGTAATTGTATCTTTTCCAACATGAAAGCAATAAAATCCCAGTCGCAGATCTCCGTCTTTCCACTTGTCAAGGTACTGAGGCATAGCAATACCAGCGCACTTAAAAAAACGAATACCGTCGATCTGGTAAACTGGGCGACGGCAATGAATGTGCCCACTTAGCACCATATTTACCTTAGCAGCTTTTAAAGCCTCGAAAATACGTAATCGATGCGGAGGGTCAATAGTAAAGTACCAATTATGATATTCATGTTGTTTGGTCAAATCCCACTTTGGTTCATTGATATGATCAATGAATAATGCGTAATGCATGGTCATAACGTGATGCTTGGCGGTTGTTAATCTTGGAAGTTCATCTTCAAGCCAATGCCACATCTGTTTTTCATGCGGCAAACCAGATCCAGCGCTGGCGGCGTAAAACCCGCTAAAACGAACATTCTTGTGGACAAACGACCAAGGAAACTGGCCAAAAAACTTGGAAAACCGATCCAATTGCTTAGCCGTTACCCCCAATGATGGATCATCTCGTCCCATCGCACCCTTAACGAGCGCATGTTTGTTACCGGTATCCATATTGCCTGGAATAGCATAGTATGGATATGAAAGCGTATTCAATTCCGATTGAATAGCTTCAAATTCATAATCGTGTATTGCTCCATCCCTGGTTAGATCTCCACCGACCAGCAACAAGTCAGTCTTCACACAATTTAACTGATTAAAGGCAGTTTGCCAATTCTCCATAAATCGCGGATTATAGCGAAATGATTTTGGCGACCCCGGCTGCGTATCACAGATATGGGTGAAAGTCCACGGTTCCATAGTAAATTTAATTGTAACAGCTTAAGACAAATCGTGGATTAAATAAAATGCATGACCGAGTCATAACGCTTTTTAAATGCCAGATCAACAACGGGAAAAATCTCGTTCAATTAATGGATTCGTAGTCATACAAATCCCATTTTGGCACGCCGTGCCTGCTATTAGGTGAGCTTGGTTGATGTTTTTCCTTACGAATACATTTCTATTTTGCTTCTCAGAGATTTATTTGTCAATACTTAGATCCAAGCTAAAGGAATTCCAACACCGAAAAGACTTAGTGTAAAAGAAGCTAAATAAACCAAAAAATTCCACCAGTTGCCGCGGCTATCCCGAGTTTGAAATTCTCGGTCGCTTGAATCCGGCCACGTTTATGTGCCTTTAGAACAAAAGTGCGAGAAAATAATAAAGATGTATTGTGTGTGGAAAAAAAGAAAGAATGAGAGGTAAGGTCAGTTGCATAAAAGTGGAAAAAGCTGAAATTTTCACTGGGAATAAAGGCTGAAAAAGTGACCGGAAAAACCTTGTATTCGTGTTGCATAGAGCCTTGAATACTTGCAAAATCACAAACTGTAAGTTAGATTGAAAAATAAAAGGATTCAGGGCTTGCTCGGAGAGAATGTTGTTGTTTCGAAAGAAAACTGAGTTGTTCTCAAGCTTAATCTGCCGTCCGAACATATTTAGTAAATCGTGTTTACCAGTTAATGAAAAGTTAAATTACACAAAACTCGAATGATAATCATCCTCAAGGTCAAAATTCAATATGAACATTATCGATTTCAAAGAAACTAACGTCCCCATTAGTTCTAATATCCAGAATGCCTATATTAATTTCAGCCACATGGATGTCAGTTTGCTAGCATTGGTTACAGATATCAAAAGGAACGGGAAACCAATTGTTGGTTATGGATTCAACTCCAACGGCCGCTATGCACAAAGTTGGCTATTAAAGGAACGCTTCCTCCCACGACTAAGTCAAGCCTCTCCAACCGAAATATTGAATGATGAAGGTAACAATTTTGATCCATCCAAAATATGGGATATTTTGATGACGAACGAAAAACCTGGTGGGCATGGTGAACGTTCTGTGGCTGTGGGGATAATTGATATGGCAATGTGGGATCTCGTGGCTAAGATCGAAGAAAAACCACTTTATCAACTTCTATCGGAACGTTACAACAATGGCAACTATGATTCCAAAATATTTGTTTACGCCGCCGGCGGGTATTATTATCCAGGCAAGGATTTACTGCAATTGGAAAACGAAATCAAACGTTACTTAGATCTTGGTTTTACTGTGGTAAAGATAAAAGTTGGTGGTGTTTCTTTAAAAGAGGATTTGCAACGAATTGACAAAGTGCTTTCTCTACTTGGAAAGGATCAGAAACTGGCAGTGGACGCCAACGGCAGGTTCGACTTGGAAACCGCCAAAACCTATGCTGAGATGTTATCAGAATTTGATTTAATGTGGTATGAAGAAGCCGGAGATCCTCTCGATTTTGAAATGCAAAGAGAACTTTGTCAATACTATGATGGGGCCATGGCAACGGGAGAAAACTTGTTTTCATTTCAGGATACGCGGAATTTAATCCGATATGCGGGACTCAGACCGGAAAAGGATTTCCTGCAATTTGATTGCGCCTTGAGCTATGGGTTGGTGGAGTATCTGAGGATTTTAGAGATGCTGAAAGCACACAACTGGTCGTTGCGACGCTTAATACCACATGGAGGACATCAGCTATCTTCACATATTTGTGCTGGATTAGGTCTTGGCGGCAACGAGGCTTACCCGGAAGTTTTCACACCATTCGGTAATTTCCCCGACAATTATATTGTGGAAGATGGGCATATCCGACTAACAGAAACGCCTGGAATTGGATTTGAAAACATATCCGAACTTTATCAACTAATGCAAGATCTAGCCTAACTAAACTAACAGATAAAGATTGATAAAGTAAACTATCAAAAGGAATCCGGTTGTTTTTTACTGTCAAAACTCTTATATTCGGATGATATAATTCATGAAATAAAGAAGGAGTCTCTTAATGCGTATCGCCTTCGGTTGCATCGGACACGAAACAAACACATTTTCATCTGTGCCAACCTCAATTAACAGCTTTAAAAAAGGATCGTACTACGTTGGTGAAGAAATAATTTCAGCATTTAGTCACACCAGCACTATTACTGGAGGATTCATTGAAAATGCAAAAAAATTGGGGATGGAACTTGTCCCGCTTTTATGGACTTTTGCCACACCTTCCGGCATGGTCGATCAAAATGCTTATCAGATACTTAAAAATGAATTCCTTAATCTACTACGTGATGCGAGAGAGATTGATGGGGTTTTGTTAGATCTGCATGGAGCAATGGTGACTGAGCAGATCGAAGATGCCGAAGGAGATCTGATCCAGGCAGTACGTGAAGTCGTCGGAGCACTGCCGATTGTGACAACCTTGGATCTTCATGCCAACATAACACCTGAGATGGCGGAATATGCTGAAGTAATTATCGGGTTCGATACTTATCCGCACGTTGACTGTTATGACCGTGGCCTTGAAGCGGCAGAAGTGATGTCAGCTATAGTTCAAGGACAAATCCACCCTAGGATGGCCTACCGGCAACTACCATTTTTGACCTCTCCACCAGCACAATGCACCATGAAACCGTTGATGAGCGAGGTACTAGAGCGACTTTACGCACTCGAAGCCCAGTCTGAGGTGGTGACAGCCACGCTGTCAATGGGGTTTCCATTTGCCGATATTCGTCATGCTGGAGTTTCTGTCTTGGTAACAACAGACGGAGATCAACAACTAGCTGAGCAACATGTTGATGAATTTGCGAGCTATATCTGGGAAATACGCCAAGCCTTTAATCTGAATCTGGTGTCTGTTGAGCAGGCAATTGAACAAGCAAACAATACGAAAGAGAAACCCATTATCTTGGCCGAAGGTTCGGACAATCCGGGTGGCGGCGGGCCGTGCGATGGAACAATAATTCTAAATACATTGATCAAAAATCAAGTGGAGGGGGCTGTTATCGCTGTAATTGCCGACCCAGAGTCTGTCGATCTAGCTATTCAGGCTGGTGTTGGAAACAGTGTCGACCTCAACGTTGGAGGTAAAACAGATCCTCTGCACGGTAATCCTGTTTCCTTGACCGGTTATGTCAAAACAATTTCGGACGGTAACTTTGTGCATAAAGGGCCGATGGGGCAGGGCAGGACCGGCCGAATGGGAAAAACAGTTGTCATTGAGGCTAATGGCATTGAGATTATTCTGACGGAAAAACGAATTCAACCCTATGACGCAGAAGTCCTTCGTAGCGTAGGGATTGAACCTACTGATAGAAGACTAATTGTCCTGAAATCTGCAGTTCATTTTCGTGCTGACTATACGCCTATTGCGCATCAGATCTTGGAAGTGGATACACCTGGTGTTCACAGTCCAGATCTGTTCAGCTATGACTATCACAGGCTCAGACGGCCGATTTATCCTTTAGATCTAGATACCGCTTGGAGTACCTAGCCACCTTACCTTCTCGTCGTATCAAGATTCATTTTGATCCGCTGATAGAAGATTCGCTGTACCACTATTCACAAGAGTGGACCGCCGTGACATATGTATTATGTTTTTTCTACGTTTCTCGTTTCTGACACCCTAAAACTCGATATAATCCCTTCGTTTTTTGTGGTCAAGCCCACACGTAGATCTCGTCATCGTCCGGCGACATGGCAAAGAAAATGGCCAGCACAATTCGGGGACGCTCACCGATGATGTGGGGCACTTCGTGAATATTCTCTGAAAAGAAGAAATACAAATCACCTGGCTCCAAATCAATCTGGACACGCTCAATTTTCTTCTCGTCGACGTACTGGCGGAATTTCTCTCCGCTGAGCTGTTCCTGAATAGCGGAGCTCCAAGGGCAATTGTAGAGGAAGGGCTCACCGCCTTCTCCATCGCTGTCCGAGTTTTGGAAACAGAGCACACCGGCGAATTGGTGTTCAAAACGCGAAACTTGATAATCAAATGCTTTGGTCCGTTTGGCCACTGAATCATAGTGGGGACCATGCCCGAGTTCGGCATAATACGCACGGAAGATGGCTGGTCCATAGAGTTGGCCATCCGGCTCGCGTGCTGTCTTCACTTCCTTGTCTGTTGCCAGTTTTTCCAGGGTTTCGTACATTGTCCGTACTGGATCGTCGTACCCCTCGAACAGGGTACTGAAAAGCTCCAGCGTCTGGCATGAATGAGCGAAGAATTTTGCCCGATCCGCCCGGTGCTTCCCGAAACTGGTGCCAATATCTACCCGGTGGGGACGACCCGTTCCGTGTGGATTGTACAGTAGTCCTCGCTCGTAGAAACGGTCGATGAGCGAGCTACAATGCTTGGGCTTGTATGCTCCTCGTAATACTAGTGCCGGCACTTCTCCTTGTGCCAAGGCAATCAGGGGAAGGGGGAATTGCTGTCGGATTTCTGCAATATCACCCTCGAAAGGTTTCCAGGTTTTTAGCGTTTTCATCTCGGCAAAATATTATTTGTATTTGTTGTTTTTTTTTCATTTCTCTGTTTATCTTTACCGGAATAGGAGAAGATGCGTCCGGCATATAAGTTGCCCTTTGAGCCTCAAGTTGCGACATTTACTTTGGCATTCTATCACGATTGCTGTGTCGGGGTAAAGAAGTGGGTTCGATGACAGTAATTGGTTGTGACAAATAGTGAGGATGGCTGCCATAAAGGTGAAGGCTCACCTCGTAAGTCAGATCCTCAGTGTTCATCTCAAGAGCGACAGGATGTTCTGCGATAATGCACTGGACTGAGCCAGCATGGCAGTACCTGATTGGCTAAGATCTGGTGCTTAGCTAATTCAGCTGCATCGGAAAAGTCGGTTTCCTGTATGATGGAATGTAAGGCTTCAATATTTTGTTGACTAGCCGGTTAGACATATGGGAACTAAATTATAGCATTTTAGAAAGGAGTTGATAGAATCTGAATTATGTGGTGTTATTGATTGAATAATCTGCAACTATAAGTAACGAATGCTAAAAATGCAAGGAGAGGGACCAATGAGAAAACTCGAAAATAGAATTGCTATTGTCACTGGTGCAAGCCAAGGTATTGGAAAGGCAATTGCACTTGCCTTTGGTCAACAAGGAGCTAAAGTCGTTGTTACTGCCCGCACAACGGATGCAATTGAAGCCGTAGCTAATCAACTGAGAGAAATAGGCACAGAAGCTCTCGCTATAACTGCGGATCTGAGTGTTGAAACAGACATTAGACGTATTGCTGAGGAAACAGTAAAAAGATTCGGAGGCACTGATATACTTGTTAACAACGCTGCTATCATTCACCCACGACTTGATCTGGTGGACTTCAACACCAATTTATGGCGACAAGTCATCGACGTAAATCTAATCGCACCGGCGTTGCTTACAAAAGCTGTGTTGCCTTCCATGATTAATAATCGGTTCGGAATGATTCTCAACATTTCAAGTATCGGTGGGCGAAAGGGTAGCAAGGGACGTAGTGCATATCGAGCGACAAAAGCAGGATTGATCAGTCTAACCGAGAGTGTCGCTGCCGAAGTGAAGCCATACGGCGTTGATGTGAACTGTATTTGCCCAGGTGGTGTTGATACGGAGGGGTTTCGGGAGGCATTCGACAGCCAGGGCAGAGAGCAAGACCCGAAACTGATGCGCCCCGAAGAAATTGCAGAACTTGCTGTATTCATGGCATCAGATGCGAGTTCAGCAATTACTGGTGCCGCCATTGATGCCTTTGGCGGAACCAATCCTCTGTTCAGCTAAGGTGGAGGCAGCGTGATATCTAGAAACCGATCTGTTGGCGGTGTTCCGAAGTTCATGTTGGGCAATATTATTGTCTTTTCTGTCACTGGACTGTTAGGCAACTTTGCTCGTTCGATGGTTTTTCCTTATGCGTCTCTGTATATAATGGCTCTTGATGGAGATGCTAAAACCATCGGGTTAGTGAACTTTCTCAGACCACTTTCAGGTTTGATTTTGTTTCCTATTGCTGGCTACCTTGCTGACAGAAAAAGCCGAATTAAAATGATTGTATTGAGCAACTACCTCTCTGTAGCCTTTATCCTAATGTATGTTCTAGCCCCGAGATGGGAAGTAGTCGCTTTTGCAGCCCTACTGCAAGGTACGGCGGTTGTGGGATTTCCACCTCGCTCTGCCCTTATTGCTGACTCGCTGTCTCCTGAAGATCGTGGTCGAGGCATTGCAACAATGAGCACCATTTCGAGCATCTTGTCTGTTTTTGCCCCCTATTTAGCGGGTGTCATGGTTGACATCTATGGTCCAAATACCGGCGTTCGAATGCTTTATGGTGTGATGATGTTTCTGTACTTTAGTGCCGCACTCATACATTTTCGTTTTCTCAAAGAGACAGTGTCAGATACTGGTGAGAGGATTACAGTTTATTCTCTCGCCAGTATACTGAGGACTGCATATAGTGACATGCCTACGCTGTTGAAGCAATTACCTCGTTCTGCCAAAGCGCTAGCTGGTGTCATTGTCTTGAGTTTTATGGCCAATGGTGTAGCGTCTCCTTTCTGGGTGGTCTATGCTACTGAGCGGATTGGTCTTTCCCCATCAAGATGGGGGTTAATTCTACTTTGCGAGGCAGCACTGAGAATTATAATGTTTATTCCAGGTGGATATTTGGTAGATCATTGGGGACGAACAGCCTCACTATTTTCGGCTTTGTTGCTTTCACTGGCATCAATTTTGCTGTTTGTTTTCACAAGCAATTTTACAGGAGTTCTCTGCGTACGGTTTATCATTGGTATAGCATCCGCTATTTCTATTCCATCTTCTACGGCGCTGATGGCAGACATGATTCCAAGGAAAATACGGGCACAGGTCATGTCAGTACTAGGACAAGGTGGATTCATGATTGGTGCTGCCGGCGGGGGGACTGGTGGGCCTGGAGTTGGCGTACTGGTCACGATTCCGCTGATGATGGCTTCTTTGGCAGGTGGTTATCTCTATGCTCAAAACCCAGTCTATCCGTGGGTCTTTGTTCTCATTGTTACAATAGTTTCGATCGTTCTAACAGCCCTGTTCATACGTGACATGAAAAGAGCAGAGATTTAAAGATGATCCTTTAAAGGTGAAACCCTATCTACATCAACCCCATGCTGGAATGTGTGATTTGTTTTCTTAGGTGATTTATTCTCCATGCTTTTTTGCGGCGGGCGTGGTAGAATCAAATTTGAGTTTATGTTTTTTAAAATAAGGAGAAAACGCGAACAAAATCTAAGGAAATTCAAAAGAGGAATAATAAAAAAAACGATAATAAGCCGAATTTCTATTTTCAAACTTCCCAAAAATTGGGTGTTTACATTGAACGGCGGGCTGCGAAGTGGGGCTGAAGGTGAACGGCTACTCGAATGAGCTAATTGGGTAGGATTACGAAGGATTTATCCGAAAAATCCTACCTTATATAATATAGAAAAAGCGCACTAGAAAATCAGTAGCTGATCTGTTCGGCACAATTTAGTTGGTTGGCCAATTGATGGTTGATTTCCTAGCGCCTTCAATGTTTGTTTGAAGGTCTAATGTTTACATCTGTTAGCCGTTTGAAGTTCGCTTTGCTTCGTAGACTAATTTTTTTATATCTCATTATTCCATTATAGTAGATCTCTCACTTTTGCAAGAGGTCTAAAAGTTGAAATTATTATAAAGTATAGACAAGAGCCTAATTTTTTGCTACGATGCTGACTTAAGGGTTAAAACCCTACTGACCAATGAATGAGCTTTAAGATGTTGAATATGAAATTTATGCTGATTTGGTCACTAAAAGACCTTTAATTAAAATGAACATCTCCGAACTGCACGCCAAAGCCGCCCGCCTAGAACGAGAGCTACAGGAGACCCGCGATCTCCTCACGCAAGCAAACCACGACGTGGAGGCCATCACCGCCGATCTCGCCCGTACCCGGGCTTACGCGTTCAACGCCGCGACGATTTCGGTCGAGGACGTGGTAGAGGATGGTGCCAATTCTCTCAGCAGATACGGGTTCTGCGTCATCGACAACGTAATACCAACCAGCCAAGTGGATTCCATCTGCAAGGAAGTTTTGGCGGCGCAGTCCGCTATTGCCAAGAACATGCAGGGCGTAAGGGACTTGCTTGGTTCAGAGGGGCGGAACGGATGGGAATTACTCAAAAACCAGACAGCAACAAACAAAGTGGAGTTAAGGCCGGTACGCCGGGCCGGGTACCCTCCGAAACCCCCCAACGACATTGTGTGGATGCCACAGTATGCTCAGCATTTGGCAAATCCAGTTGTTACTGCCGTGGCACGCCGCGTTCTGGACGACCACCTCCGGATTGCGCAGCTGCATCCCCGTATCATTGCGACTGACAAGCCGGACGGAACCCTAGGTGGTTTTGGTGCGGTCGAGCACCGGGGTCGTGCGGACACCCGTGAGTGGCATACAGATTGGCCCCACGACCTGTCCGCGTACGGAAGAGACAATCCTGATGAAAACGTCGGTTGCATCCGCCAGCCTTTCCCCGATATAACCATGTGTCTGGTGATGATCTGGTATCTCACCGATGTGGATGAAAACTCGGGTGGCACGTGGGTCGTTCCCGGATCACACAAGGATAAACGGAATCCACGAGGGCCGTCCGATGGTATCACTGTCACAGCGCCCATCCCTGGAGACATGCAAGTAACCGCGCAGGCGGGGTCTGTCTATATCCAAGACTCACGAAGCTGGCATGCGTCCGCCATGCACAATCCCAGTGGTCGGGAGAGGGTAGCCGTAGTGAACCGATGGTGTCCTTGGTGGTTGTCTGTCGATGACTACGCACCAGGCGGTATACACAACACCGTATGCCGGCCGCTGGCCCACTCGGAGTATCTTGCATTGCCCGCTGACTTGCAGTTATTGATGAGACATCTCTGCCCCGATGAGCAGGACACGCTGCAACAGCCTGTACTCGATCGTGCCGGAGCTGCTGCCTTACGAACACGATGGGGATTTCGCCAACTAAAGGAAAATCCAGACGGCCTGGCACAGGCAAACGCCCACGTCCGCGTACCGCTGGGTCCGTCAAAAAATTGAACGTCATCGAGCAAAAGGGAGCCTCTTCGGAGCGGAGACTTTCGTGGTGGCGATCATCTTGGCTATTGGCTTTTCGGTTTGGTTCTACTATTTTAGGTTAAGATTTCCATACTGTTTTTTCTTTATCAGCTATCCGAAGGTAAGCGAACCTACAGTCCTAACACACAGCGAAAGCCAAGGTGGAGGTACCTAACATCCGGAGGGATGTCGTAGCGGTAAGCAACACGCAGGAAATAAGCATCGAGGTACCAAGACCCCCCGCGCAACACTCGAAATTTTTTGTCGTTGCTAAACCAACCCTGGCACCATTCGAAAACGTTGCCTGCCATATCATATAACCCGTAACCATTAGGCTTAAAACTACCTACAGTCGCAGTGGACTGATCCCATTTATCCTTGCCGTCAGTTCCTTTGTAATTAGCATAGTCTCTGGCAATACTTTCATCATCACCCCAAGCTTTATCACCCCACGAATACACCTTGCCAACCAAGCCACCTCTTGCCGCATATTCCCATTCTGCTTCAGTTGGTAGTCGTTTCCCCGCCCATTCAGTGTATGCGATGGTATCAGACCAAGTGACATAAATCATTGGGTGTTTGTTTGTCGGCGAGTATTGATAAATCTTTTTCCAATTGATAGGCATGTCAGGTTTATAGCCAGACAAGTTTAGAAACTTCTTGAACTGACCCACCGTCACTTCGGTCGTATCCATCCAAAAAGGTTTCACCTGATCCGAACTTGCAGGAATCAAAACCATCTTGGCTCCATCTTTCTTCCAAGTAATCTTCTTTGCCTTGACCCCCTTCAGTTCCTTAGTACTTCCAACCACCACTCCTTTAGTATCTTCAGCGCACACCACCCCTACCAAGACAACCATCACCACCAACAACACGATAACTGATCTTTGAACCATGATATTCACCTCAATAATTAATTTATTGCTTCAGCATACGAGAAATTTCACCAGTCCCATATGGGCTACCTTTAGCGTTACAGTGACCTCTTTCATATAGCATGTCCGCAATTTCCTGTAAACTTCTTCTTTTATTTGTCTTCTAATTCGCTCTGCCTATGTTGACGATACTCTTGTTGGTCCGACTACTTTGTAGCCTTAGGACGATCTTTTGTAACAAATGTACTTACCCTAGCCGTGACATCACAGCTGATACCTGCCGGGTAATAAATTTTAAGATATAAGAGTTGGAGTTACTATGAGCAACTTTAAGATTTTCGACCTTATATCCAACGGGGATAGCTCCAACCACAATACTGGTCTGATATGGGAAACCTTCAGCTAAAGCCCATAACATTCCTTCAATCCTGGCCATGTCAAGTTCCCTTGCTTCAGGATAGGCATAAATCAAGAGTAACACAGCAATATATTGGCGTGGCATTTTGATATCCTTTCTAATCAA
>DTUY01000128.1:0-2455 GCA_012963885.1 Candidatus Poribacteria bacterium
CAGTAGCATATAACGAAATCAATGCTGCTGATAAAAAATTGGAAATGATTTGGAACTTTGACGAAGGAAAAGGGGATGTTGCCAAAGAGACAAATAAAACTGGAAATGATGGGAAATTTACTGGTGAGGGTAAAGACAAAATTAAGTAGGTAGAAGGCATAGCTGGGAAAGCACTTGAATTCAGCGGCAAAAAAGCAGGAGGCGGACAGTGGGTTGAAGTCCCGCACTCAGATGATATGGATATTCGTGATGCAATCACAATGGAGGCATGGGTTTATCCAACGACAATTAACGGAGACAAGCGGACAATTATTACCAAAGCTGCCTATTATCTGCAAATTGAACCCACCTCACAAGTTGCCACCTATTTTTATGAGGTTGTTCCACCTGGCTATCACCTGTCTGATGGAAGAGTGAATGAAAATGAATGGTCACATGTGGCTGTCACCTATGATGGTAAAGAGATCAAATTTTATATTAATGGGAAAGAGGATTCGGAGGTTATTAAAGCAAAAGGGCAAATTAGATCTCAGGCTAGTTGGGGAGTACACCTTGGTGGAGAGCGGGATGGATGTTGTCCGAGGTACTTTCAGGGCACTATTGATGAGATTAAGATTTCCAATTATGCCAAGACTAGAGATGAAATCCTAAAATCGATGAAAGATGCCGCCTCTGTCTCACCCCAGACCAAACTTCCTCTGGTATGGGGAACCATAAAACAGATTAAATATTAACAAGTCTATAACATCAGTCTATCAGGATAGAATTCGCACCACGTCTAGCCTAAGGCGTGAACTTTAACTGCCTCCATTTAGCCGCTAATTTTTCATGCCATTTCACCGATTTTGCAATGCCGAACACCCCTTCTAGATCGAAGTTCTCCGGTGGCTTGATCAGGCTGAACCATACGCGGTTGATCACGGATCCCGACATGCAGCGGCTGTAGGAGCGGCTTATGAACCAGGTATCGCCTGATGAATCCATCAATCCTTATGATCCCAGTAGCAGATGGGACAGTACAAAGGACAACCGCCTATACCTGATGGAGTTGGCGGCGGCCAAAACAGGTGATGGTCTAGATTTGCGTTCCCTTGCTAATGCCAGCTAACTCAAGCTGCGCCCCAATATATTGTACTTCATTTGGCTGCAACCGTACCAGTGGGGGGCGGACATGCGCCGCCGGTAACCGACCTAGCAAAACCAGTGCCTCTTTCATCCGATTGTGCATATCCAGTAAGGGATTGCAATAGAAAGCCTGTGTCAGATGGTACAATCGATTACTGACCTGTTGGGCTGCCCCCAAATTTTCAGCTTGAATCGCTCGCCAAATGGCAACCTGTAGATCTGCAATCACGCTTCCAGCCCCAGACAGCAACCCATCACAACCCAAGACCAGCGAACTTAACAACCAAGCACTATGTGTTGTTAGGACGGCAACCGATCGATCCAACGCATGAAGTTCTCTGATATGTAGCTCATGCAAAACAGGATCGTTGCACCAGTCCTTAATCGCTCGAATTGTCGGAAAGCGTTGACACAGATCAAGCAAGGTTGAAAGAGGATAACCCAGTCCACTGGACAATGGATACTGAAATAGGATCAACGGCAAATCTGTATAATTGGCAATGCTCTCAAAATGCACTATTGCCATTTCTGGTCGCTGCTGTCCACCGCGAGACATGCTTTCTGGCGGAAAAACCAGCAGAGCCGAAGCCCCACCTCGTGCAGCCGTGATTGCCAGTTGCGTAGCGATTATACTACTCGGAGTAGAGATGCCGACAATCAGCGGAATCTGGTCACCGACTTCGTCTTGAGCCAGTTCCAAACTCCGTTCTTGCTCACTTAAGGTTAGAGCATGAACCTCCGCTGCATGACCATTAATGGTGATGGCAGAAATACCATCAACTAAAGCTAATTCTCGCAGATGGCTTCGGTAGGCGGCCTCGTCAATTTCTAGATTCGCTCCAAAGGGCATTAGGCTGGCTGGAATCACTCCTTTAGGTTGGTAATGCTTCGTGCCTTTCATGGTTGGATAAGCTGGTTTCCTTTCACTGACCGCCAGTTGTCCTGAGAATTCAGATGAACCATTCTACCACAATTGCTGCATCGGGACAAAGGGAGGGCTGACAATAATTGGGGTTAGTGAATCGCGCGGGCACACAGTGACAAGAGACGAGTTGGCTGGTGACCACCCTGTCTATCTCAGGCTATGCCATTCTTGACGGTGGGATGTACTTCCATGTTTGACAATAGCTAGATGATACCCTCACAAGGAGAAACCGTCGTAGGAATTTCAGGTGGTGTTCTTATTTATTTCCTATATGCTTTTCCAAAATGACCATTTGGGGGCGATCCTCTCCAATCTTTGGTTCGATAGAGAACATATAGTCCCCCCACCAGGGGCCAGCTGCCCAATATGTCCAACCGAGCCACACATCTGTATTGTCATCAATAT
>DTUY01000128.1:2555-4074 GCA_012963885.1 Candidatus Poribacteria bacterium
CCAAACTCTCCGAGGAAACCGCGCTTTTCGTGTACGCGTAACCAGCGGGTAAAATCTTTTAAACGTGAGGAGCCTATAGTCGAGCTCACACATTCATCTGATGCACCTGACGAATTATCATCCAGATATTGGTGAACCTCAATTGCATAGTTATCTGCAGGATCAACGATATTCTGCACAATTGTGCCATTGGGTGTGCCATACCAGCTAGAGTTCCAAGAATGTGCGCCAGACCAACCGTTACCAGGCACAAGAATGAGATTGGTAGCACCAATTGTGCGAATCGCACTGATAGCAGCATTTGCATCAGCCAACCACAATTCCGAAGCCATCGAATGCGGCTCATTCATCAATCCAAAAATAACTTTAGGATAATCTTTAAAGTACAAAGCTAACCTTTGCCAAAAACCTCTAAAGGCACTCACTGGTAGCTCGTCGATTCCTATGAGGTTCCCATAGTACCTCGCGTAATTGTGCGGATCGAGAATGACGAATGCATTCTTAGATGTAGCATAATCAACAAAATTTTAATTCTGGAAAGTTCCGCTGAATTAAATTCTGCATTCGCTGTATGCTGAAGACGTTCCCATCTGAAAGGCAGGCGAAAAACATTCATCCCTTTATCAACGAAATAATCAACCGCGGCGCGAGTTGGGTACGTATAGTGTTGATTATAAGTACCTAGCAGGTTATTTTCACCAAATTCAGCTCCAGCAAGATTAACACCAACATATTCAGTTTGGCTATATACTCCACTATTGAACAAAAAAACTATAAAATATAGTAAAGCAGAGATTATCTTTAGATCGTTTTGGCTCATTTTCTCCCCATTTTACCATAGCCGGACTAAAAGCCAGATATTCGCTATACAAATCCGTTGGGCGAAGCTCTTTGGAAATTACCTGCCTTAACCATTTTTTTCGGTCACTTGTATCTCCTGCCAACTAAAGCTAGACCTCTGAATTGATTATTCTGCTCCCATTCAATGGCACGCGTCAAGAAATGAGTGTGCTCTTTGACATAGCCCAAGTCGGTCTCAACAGCATCCATCAGCAATTCAAAGTTAGCTTCAAAATCGTCCTCTTCTCGCAGAGAGACCTAGTTATGACAGACATGGCTGAATACTTGGCCGGCTTCCACATCACGCCATACCACAGGAACTAGCCGCTTGTTGTGCTGAACAGCATATTCAATCTCCAGAGTACAGACCATGGAGACTCCCACACTGGGGCTGATCGGAAACAGGAAGGTATCTGCTGACTGGATACCAGCATAGACTTCATCCAGCCATTCGGAGGTAAGAGAAATGTTCTGCCAGTGCACCCAAGGGTTATAGTCTCTAGCTTCCAGTTCATGGTGCAGGCGTTGAGCGAACTCTATATCTCGGTGGGAATCAGGAGATAAATACGCCAGCCATATCAGCCCCCTTTCTGTAGCTTAAGTGCGTATCTCGCAGTGTTTACAACTTGGAATCAAGTACCTGCTGAACAATATGATGTATCTGCTGAGTCCAATTGCT
>DTUY01000128.1:4174-9710 GCA_012963885.1 Candidatus Poribacteria bacterium
GCATTTTATCACGATTGCCGTATCCGGGCAAATAGGAGGGTTCGATGATAGTATCCAAGGTTGACGAATCTGAGGACACACGATGACAGGAAACGAGTCAACCGGTAACCAAACCGCCTATCTCAGGTTACACCCTTTCTGCATGGTGGGATGTACTTCCATGTTTGACAATAACTATATGATACTCCACAAGGAGGGGACCGCCTGACGAATCGAGCGCAAAGCCCTTGATGAAGGCTCACTGTGTAAGTCAGATTTCAAGAAAAGGCTCTAGCTCAAGACACTGATAATTGTAAATCCCTAAGCCTACCCTTCTAATTTCACCTGTTAATCCACCCATAAACTCCCAGAACGATTTTGAAAGGACAACCCCCACTTAAATCGAATCCTCTCGCATTTGCCGTTTTTGCTATTTGGGCTTATTTGTACGTGTAGCTATCCACAACACATACAGCTTGTACTGTGACCAAATATTCGACCTTAAAATGGCTAGTTGCCTCTTTTCTGCTTGATATAAGTGCCGATATTTATCACTGTATCCACCCAAACATCACCACCAGACAAAACTTGACAGAGCTTTTCCAAGACAGAGATGGCTACAGTTTGCCCACCCTGATGGTCGATTTCATGGCCGAAGAAAATCAACCAAGCATTTTGCTGGCGCGCTTGGTTCAAACGCATTTCAACTGTTTCAAATGTCGCCCTATCCATGTCTAGTGCTGTAACCTGTGCCAAGTCAGTGAATGTTGGATCGTCAGGTACTTCATTAAAAGCATTACGGCCAACCAGAAAAGGCTCAGCCACCAAAGGCACATAGCTTTGCACCCCCTCAGCACGACCCACGAACTTCTGACCACAAGGATAAGCAAAGGTGGTGGGTATAATGCCCAAATCTTGTTCGATAGTAGCGTTTGCCTATAGAATGTCATCTTCCATCTGCGCCAATGTATAGTCTTCTAAAGCTCGGTCTTTGGAAAACGAGAAGTTACCACTACAAGGATGGTTGTAGGTATGATTGCCAATCTCGTGCCCGTTTTCTACTGCCAACTTCCACTGATTTAATCTCTGTTTCATTGTCTGAATTGAAACATAAAAAGTGGCTTTGACTCCATAAGCGTCAAACAGGTGAAAGCCTTGATCAACTTGGCTCAAGCGTGCATCGTCAAAAGTTAGGCTAAGTGCGGCTTTTTTCCCTTCTGGCCAAAAATTGTCTGACACGTTGATCCTCCTTTCTCTGAAATAATGTTCTAATGAACTATTATTTATTGATGATCAGCATGTGTTTGGTTTTGTGCCCTTTAACTTCAATCCGGTAACCAGATATAACAAACAACTAAATGAAGCATTCTATCACAATTGCCATATCGGGGCAAAGAGATGGTTTTGCTAACAGTAATTGGATTTGACGGATAGCTGAGGCACACACTTATGGATGGCGGGAAGCACTTCCATGTTTGGCAATAGCTTACAGGGGGACTGCGGTGGTGGTCGTTTCGGAAGCAATGGCGTTCCAATTCTCACAATCGGTTGAAATTAAAACAGCAAATGTCCGATTATGATTATCCCATCTGAAAATATTAAGTTTTATCTGCTCAACAGTCCCAGCCTTTTCTAAGTCCACCAGAAAATGATGAGGATCATTAATACTCAGTCAACTTGAATAGAGACCTCCATCGACTGCTTCTGATGATCCACTCGGGTAGAATTAGTCATGGTTGGTCAGCCTAAAGCTGAATTACTTTTACTAGTTGGATTGGTATCAGTTACCTAACCAAACTAGGTTGCCAAAAGACATAGTTTTCTTCTATAATATGGGGTTTTCTATCAATCGTTGAACTATGAAAAAAGGCGATTGAATATAATCCCTTAAAGTGTGTATCTCCCAATACATCTAGCTGAAGACAAGCTGAAAATTAAGCATCGGATGGAGGGATGGTTGCAAATCCAGGCCCCTATTGAAGAATCAGACTCCAACATAGAAACTGCGGCAGGCATTCGCAATATTGCTATTATCGCCCATGTCGATCACGGCAAAACCACACTGGTCGATGCTATGCTTCATCAAACCAATGTTTTTCGTAGCAACCAACAGGTCGAGAAATGCGTTCTGGACTCCAACGACTTAGAACGTGAACGCGGTATTACCATTCTAGCCAAGAACACAGGGATCGTCTATCAGGACGTTACCATCAATATCGTCGACACGCCCGGCCACGCTGATTTTGGCGGTGAAGTAGAACGGGTAGTTAATATGGTGGATGGTGTTGTTTTACTGGTCGACGCCGTTGAAGGACCGATGCCCCAAACCCGATTTGTGTTACGCCAAGCCTTACAACATGGATTGAAAGTTATTGTCGTAGTCAATAAAGTTGATCGCCCCGCTTCCCGGTCCAAAGATGTGGTCAATGCAACTTTTGACCTATTTATTGATCTGGGAGCCGACGATGATCAGGTCAATTTTCCAGTTGTTTATACTATTGCTCTCGAGGGGAAGGCGGGTTTGGAGGTGAGTGATTTAGAAGCAGATCTACGTCCGTTGTTTAACCTGATTGTCAATTATTTGCCTGCACCGGATGTAGATCTGGATGGGGCTAGCCAGCTACTGGTCACTACACTAGAGTACAGCAACTTCATAGGTAAAATTGCGGTTGGCCGCCTTAACAGTGGTAGATTATCGAGTGGTCAACAAATCCTGCTCTTGAAAGCTAATGGTGAAAGAGAGCTGGCGAAAATCGGTCAAGTGTTTGTCTTTCGTAACCTAAAACGCGAAGTACAAGATGAAGTTCAGGCGGGGAACATTGTGGCGGTTTCAGGGATTGAAACTGTTGGCATTGGAGATACACTGGCAGACCCAAACGATCCTCACCCGTTGCCTCCAATCAAGGTTGCGGAACCAACTGTCCGTATGACATTTAGCGTCAACGACAGTCCATTCTCAGGTCGAGAGGGGAAATACTTGACCAGCCGCCAGATTTGGGAACGCTTATGGCTGGAGTTAGAGAGCAATGTGTCCTTAAGAGTAGAGGAAACAAACAGTACCAATGAATTTACAGTAGCAGGACGTGGTGAGCTCCACCTCGCCATTTTGATTGAGACCATGCGACGAGAATTTTACGAGTTTTCCGTCAGTAAACCAGAGGTCATCTGCCGACAAACCGACCAGGGACTTCATGAACCCTTCGAACACGTTTTTATCGAAGTTGCTAGCGATTATCTAGGAGTGGTTAGCGAATTAATTAATAATCGGCAGGGACGTTTTCTGGATCTACGCTATGGTGAAGATAACATGGTCTACGCCGAATACTACGTACCAACACGGGGAATGTTAGGTTTTCGTCAACCATTTTTAACCATCACCAGAGGAACTGGTATTTTTCACGCCCTATTTCACGACTACCAACCGTTGGCGGGCGAAATAGGTAGCCGTGAGTTCGGTTCCCTTGTTGCGCTAGAGACAGGTTCAACCAAAGCCTACGCCCTAGAACACTTGCAACAACAAGGCACCTTTTTTGTTCAGCCAGGTGACGAAGTCTACTCAGGACAGGTAGTAGGGCAAAATATTCGGTACGAAGATCTTGTTCTCAACGTCTGCAAAGCCAAAAATTTGACAGGACATCGAACGACTCCAAAAGCGATTGCAGCGTCACTGTCCCCACCACGGATTTTTTCGCTGGATGACGCGATTGAATATCTCGATCTTGATGAGTTGCTGGAGGTTACACCTACCTCGCTAAGAATCCGGAAAAGAGATCTTAACCATGATCGTCGAAGGAAAGAAGCAAAAAAAAGAAAAACCGCCGATTAGAAAATCGCCTCAACCCAATACCTAATCGGGATTTAAGTGAATAAATCATATACGGATTGATAGGTTCACTGATAGGGAAAAGTTCAGTTACCGCGAGGGTTACAGGGAAGCGTTCGCCAAACCAAAACCTGCTACAATTCCTAAAAAATTTATAAAATTATGGATCCCTCCGTCAATTGCAACGACTTATTCGCTGGCTCCCTCTTTCAGGTCTTCATAGCGGCCATAAATGACCATATGCGCTTTAAAATGCCGCCAACTGGGTTCTATACTTTAGTGTCATTGACTTCGTGGTCACTCCGCTTCGGTTAGGATGTTGTGTCTAGTCTTTCTCTTCTCTCGCATCGCTGTGTGTGCCTCGGGAGATCCGTCATGATAGGTGCCAAACCACATGTCGAAAGGCAAGTCATTTTCCCCATAGTTGCACTCGAAGTAGCGGTGATGCAGTTGGTGGAAATACGAAGCAGCTGGAATACCAGCGTTTCCCTTGATGGCAAGCGTCTCGAACCCAACGTGCCCCTGTGCTGGGGTGAACGCGGCGTGATGTGCGTTCATCAGCATGTGGATTGGGTGCGAGGGCACAACCCAGTGAATCAGGATGCAACTGAAGTAGAGGATGTGCTCAATCGGGTGCATGGCCAATCCGGACCATGGTCCGATGTTGATATTTTTGTGATGGAGGTAGTGCCCAGCTTTGTAGAGCAACCGCCAATGCAAGAGACGATGGGTCCAGTAGAAGTGGAACAGTCTCCACATCTGGATGCTGCAGAGCAGGACGACAAAGTAGACAGGTTCCTGTCGCAAGTCGACGTAGGGAATCATCTCGTTGGCATAGGCCCATATCATCAGGACTTCGTAAGCCGTCCAGATTGTACCGCCGCTAACACAACTCCAGAAAACATTGTCGCGAAGCTGATTATTCCAAAGGAACTTGCGCTTTCCGGTAGCCATCCAGTCTGAGGTGTATTTGAACTTGAGCCCTTGGGACTTGAGCGACCAGAGCCTGAGATGCCATGCGCTGACGATGATCACGAGCATTGACTGGTTGCGGACATATATCTCAAGTATCCAGTCGGCCCGGAACTCGACGCACCGGGACAAGGATGGCTGGAGGTAATGCCACGTCAGCGTCGCGACCACCATGTAGACGATGTTCCACGGAAGCAGGTAACCCGGGAAGCCGAACAGCCATTTGAAAGCCTCAGCCGGCCTCGGTGGCCATGCGAACAGAGGACTGGGTGGAGCCGTCCCCCTTTCTGGTTGCCAGAATCCCCGCTTGTCACGAGGCATGCCATCAATTAGCCTGCTCTTTTCATTGCTTACATCGGCCATGAGATCTCTCTTTGAAACTTGGTGCACCCGTACCGGGCTTGCTTGGTTCCCGGTTTATTTTTTATCTGCAAATTCCATTATCCTTTTAGCACTCATTAAAACCTGATAGCCACAAGTCCAATAATCTGGCGGTATCGACTTTTCTACCTGCAATATTTTTCATGTATGACTTCTAGTTCAGCTTGATGCTCACCATCAAGTTAACAAGTTTTTATCTGTTGTAAAATACCATCAGTGTTCAAGCCTCATTATTTAGTCAACCACCCAAACTATTAGGGGCCCTATTATGTAAAATACTCAGCGAGTTGAGAAGTTCTTCAAAGCCTATAATAACAGCGACCTAGAAAGCATGGTAGCACTTTGTGTTTCTAAATATAAAAGGCATGAACCATATCTAGG
>DTUY01000129.1 GCA_012963885.1 Candidatus Poribacteria bacterium
CTCCTTCTTCGCTGATTTACGTTATTGCAACCCGCGCAAAAGATAACTTGTGTACGGGGTAATCAGACGGGTATCAAGGAATGTTTAATAACCCAGTTGGGATTGGTCAGTACCCACCTGATACTTCGTAGGCAGAACAATCCAATGGGAACTGTCTCTTACCCCCACGAGTCACGATAGGCCACGGCGGTACATACAATACGTCGGATAATTTTCCAGCGTAAAAGATCAGGTTTCAGTACAGCATAACACTGCATTATACCCTTTCCAGTGAGAAGCTAATAACGACAAAGTCATACGTATCACCCACACTGGTTTGAGTTAGACTCAGGCAGGCAAGGTCAATTTTCCAGACTCGCCACGAGGGAGGTTTCGAAATTGCGGGTTTGATCAATGGTTCTTGATTGGCGTTATTTTGTGGGTAATTGATCAGATTATGGGGATCTAATAGATTATGCTCGGGACGACACTTATATTTATTACGCCAATTGTCAGTTGCCTGAGTCCACCTGAAGGTTACTTTGGTAGAACAGCATCGCTTTTCCGTTGTTCCAATTCAGTTTGATCTGGCTTTGCAGATTACCTCTCGAATTCCGTCCCACTCCTTCCAGATGTCTGTGAAGGCGTCGAACCCAACCTCTTCACACAAAACGCCTTTGGAACGGAAGATCACGGCATAACGAATATTAGACGAGATATTGGGAGCGCCAGTATGAACCAATTGATGATGTGCCAGAACAACATCTCCGGGGTCACCAGTTATGTGTATCGGTGGTTCAGGCATGACCACATGCGGCATGTGGTCATCTAGAATTTCGTGGCCATGCTCAATGAAGTGCTGTTCAAAAAACCGATGTGATTCGGGCCAAACCGTAAAATTACCGCAATATGGTTTAGGTACTTTATTCAGATATACAGCGGCAAAAGCGGTGAACCCTCGGTTGTATGTTCCATCCTTTTTAAGTCCGCGGAGGCGGTCTCCAACAGCTTTTAATCCATCTAGATGTCCACCACCTCTTCCCCAACCAATAGCTTTCGTCAGGATTTGGTGGGACTCGTTGATCGGTGCACCAACAGGCATAGGATATTTCAATGTAATGGATCCACTTTTACATGGACAAAGGTTTCCTGTTCCAAGCGCCGATTCAAGTAATGAAAAGACAGGGGTTTTGTTGAACAGATCCGTAATAACCGCCGCACGACTCAATTCTGGGAAAAGATTCTTCTCTCCTTGTCCAATGGTGTAGTTAATAGCATGTCTGGCGGCATTGACCATCAGTTGTGGAACTGCGCCGGGAATTTTCAGGTATCCGTTTTTGTAGAATTCGCGTTTTTGGCAATGAGTGAGTTCCATAGATAGAAAGATCTCCTTTCCTAATTAAGGCATAAAAAAGCCCGCGAAAACGAGACTAGGCACATTTTTTATTGCTTACGCTTTAGACTACTCCAGATGGTCGCCAACTTATCCTTGGGAAGAACAGCGAGAATGTCTTTTTGGGCGAGATTCATGTGTTCTTCGACCTCTTTTTGGCTTAACCCTCGATTCCATATTTTCACTTCATCGATAAGACCAGCCCAGTACTCCTTTTTACCCGCTCCGCCAGCATCCACGATATTGCCAATGCAGACTGGGTCGGCAATAACATTGATTTTTCCTTTTGCTAGCACGTCTCCGACTGAGGCTCCATTCAGATAAAGAATCATCTTCTTGCCATCATAAGTATTAGCGACATGCGTCCATTTCCCAATTTCGGCTACAGGGCCAACAACACGGTGCCAGCTACCCATGTTGAGCGAAAATCGGTATGTCCCCGCTTTGTCTGTCCGAATGTCGTAAGCAAATGTGGTCTGCCCCAGAACGTTGGTCGGCGATTTACCGATAATCGTTCGCCAGTCTTCTAACAGGCTTTTCCCTGGATTAACCCAAGCCATCATTGTTATTGCATTCTTAATATCTAAACTCTCGCTAGTCGGTACAATCACTTGGTCATCAGTGCCATCAAAGGTTAAAGCTTTTCCAATCTTACCCTTATCCCATTTCGGATTACCAGAGATTTTACCATTATTCTGATGCACCGAAAGGTCTTGGATTTCATCTTGTACTTCCTTATCAAATGAAAAATACAGAACTAGAGATTCTTCCTGAGTTTTGCCAAGAGAAGGCCAAAATACAAAAAGGCTTGCCAAGCTGATAATTAATAAAACTCTCAATCTATTTCTCCTTCTATCATTGCCTGAAATTAGTTTATCAGCGGTTGAGTCCAAGGTCAATAGTTAAAGGGCCCTTGACTTGCCTACAGTTTTTTTGTGGTTGGATTTGACGAGGGATTAGTCGCCACGGCGGTACATACATTACGTCGGATAATTTTCCAGCGCAAAAGACAAGCTTCAAAAACGGCGTAACAATCTTCACGGGTTCAACTCCCGTACGGGGTAATCAGG
>DTUY01000130.1:0-13632 GCA_012963885.1 Candidatus Poribacteria bacterium
ACTTTCATTGATTATGAAGCGGAGCGAAAAGCAATCGTTGAACTGTATCAGAACTACGTTAAATATTTCAACAGTAGGCAAAGAATCGAAGTGTTTAAATTGTGGACTGCTGAAGGAAAGCGATTACTTTTATGTGGACATGTGGAAAAGAGAAAGCGTAGACGGAAAAGGGCCTAAGCCCGTCAAGGACGCAATAACTTTCTTGCACACAGGACCAGACCCCTTTCTAAAGACTACTTTTTGGAGTGGTTCAAATGTAAGTAAAGTCTACATTCGTCACAAGAGAAACCGATTAGAAGCCAGCATACATTCCCCTAATGGATGGTTTGAATCTCAAACATGGTTTTTTTCATAAAAAAAGGCACACAATGGAAAATTAACAAACTTGAAAGTGTTCGAGAACAAACCATCGGGCTTGAAGGAAATTCTTTCAAAATACAGATTCATGAAAACAATCAACTGGACAGTATAGGATATTTTGATAATCCCAAGTATCTCGTTGAGTAGATCTCTCAATACACTCTCATTCCCACATATTGCTCATCATAAATTTTAATTACATTAATCAGAACCTGTCATAGTTCTCATCATCAAAGGTAGCGAATAAATATCAGGAACTGCTACAAACCAAGATATTTGTCTCTGCCCTTCACTAGTGCTTCAATTTTCCGATCTGCCACCGAGCGTTTAAGCATCCAGAATCCGCAATCGGGATGCACCCACCCAACATGCCCCTGACTTAATTTCCTTTCAGCTTTTTCTATGCTCTGAGCAACCTGATCCGCAGTCTCAACATTATTAACCTTGACATCAATTACGCCAACACCAAGCCGTATATCTGTTGATATATCCTTTAGCGCCTCCAAATCGTCATCCGGTCGATGGGCTAATTCCAACACCAAATGATCGCAACGTAGTTGGTTCAAAAAGCTCACCAACGCACGCCAACTACCTTTTTGAATAACCTGTCCACCATAATTACCAAAACAGAAATGAACCGCTTTTTCACCTTGAACAGCATCTAGAACAATATTGATCGCTTTTGCCGCAATTGTTCCATCCTGAGGATTACCCGGAATATTGGCTTCATCAATTTGGACACAATTACAGTTCAGGTCCGCAATCTGGCTAGCCAAGACATTCGCTAATTCGATCAGCAACTCCTCAAAATCATGGTAATAATTATCTAAAAGTGTCCTAGCCAGCATATACGGACTGGTAACAGTAAATTTGACATTCTCTCCAGCAATAGCTACCAACCGCTCACAATCAACAACCAGATTGAGGCTTCCTTCACCTATCTGTCCTTCAACAACACCAGCGGGTTTGGAACGGAAAGACATAGAATGCTTTTTTGAGAAGTCCTGCCAATCCCGACGACCAACTTCACCACGTATTCCTTCCAGTGGACAAATAAAGTACTCAATCATACCGTTAGTATCTGGATGATTCATATCAAAACGATAAAGCTCACCATCAGTCGGCAGATCAATTCCAGATTGGCGTTGGATATCAACAACCACTCGCGTTGCATCCATAAGCCCCTGTTCACTAGGCAATGCCACCAACCAATCCGGTACAGGGTATGAACCAACTGTTGTTGTTAAAATAAGCGGTTTAGAATTATGAGTGCTCATAAGAGTCTTTTCCTTACTTACAGTAATTGTGTCTAGCTACCTAAACCTTCAAATTTCTTGATATACTTCCATAAAGCTACCCAATCACTATTTTCTACTAGAAATCTTTCATGTAATCCATGAACTGCTTGGCGCAACGATCTAAATTCTCTTCAGACCCGCCACCTTCCAGAACAGAACACATTTCGTAAGCAACATATCCATTGTAACCATTAGCTTTCAGCGTATTAAAGAAACCTGAATAATCAATAAAACCTTCTCCCATTGGCACGGCCCGAATGACGTCCTGCTGTTTCTGGTAATTTACCAACCTTGACTGATAGCAGAAACGAGGGCGATTCACATAATCAGCAACTGTCGTATGCACCGTTAAAGAAGCCATTTTGTTAGCGGCAGAAACGAGATCTACTCCTTGTAAGGCTGGGGACCAAGCATCAAACATTGCTTTACAGTTTGGATGGTCAATCTCTGTCAATAGGTCATGCAGACTATCGTAGTGAGCAGCAATATCATGATGATTCTGCACACCGATTGTCACACCCCAGTCAGCGGCACGTCTTGCACACTCAGCCAGCGATTCAACGCACCAATTCCATTGCTGATCATATGATATATCTGGTCTCTCATAACCGGTAAAAACACGTATTAAATTTCCACCGAGATTGGACGCTATCCTAGCAAGTTCTACTACATAGAGAATCTGCATTTCACGGTGCGGAATCTCAGAGTGATCAACGCCCGCACAAAAATCAGTGTAACCTGCGATACAAGCCAACCGCAGATTGTTATGATTAAGCAGATCTCGAATCTCCTTGAGGCGATCAGGACCAGCATCCAATGGTGACAAATGCGGACGCTTAGCCACTAACATTACAGCCTCATAGCCCAAACTGCTGGCCTTCTCCAAAAACTGTTCCAAAGTCAACTGCACCTGTCCACTCCAAAAACCAGCATAGCTCACAGAATGAAGTGCGGTCTTCATAACAATTCTCCCCAATTAAACATTCTAAAGTTGATAGGTGACAAATTATTCAACTGCCAGCTCATCCCAGAATACGACGCGATTTTCAGTCGCAGATCGATATGCCGCCTCCATAATTGCAACGCTCCTGAGGTTATCCTGACCGCTATTTGGAGGCACTTGATCTGTATCGATAGCTTGCAGAAGATCTGCCAAGCACATATAAGTTGCAACATCCTTCGGTACATTGTCTGTTGGAATTCTTCGGACAGGCTCAGGCACATCATCCTGATAGACACGTAATTCCGCATTGGTTATTTCCAAACTACCGTTATCGCAATCTAGCACTGGAGAAGTGCTCATACGGTGATGACTGGCAAAACTTTCGGTAAGAGTCACAACACAACCAGTACCAAACTTAACAATCAAACTGGTATGTGTTTCACCAATTCCAGGAATCAGTTCAGATTTTGAGGTCTGGCAATAAACGGTTTCCGGCATATCATTCAGCATCCACCGGTATCCGTCAAGCCAATGAATCGACATAATCGCCATCACACGCCGAACTCGATCATTCCGCCACCCTTTGTCCCAACGTCGACCAAGTAAAAGATGTGTCAAATGACGAGGTGTTCCCAACGGACGATCGGCCAAATACCTCCTAGCAGAATCAAAACCGCTCATGTAACGGAAATTTTGCCCGACAGCGACTAGCCTCCCATTTTTCTCTGAACATGCCACAATCGCCTTAGCATGATCTAGTGTTTCAGCAAGTGGTTTATCTACTAGTACATGAATACCAGCTTCCAGAAAGGGTTGAATTACTTCTTGACGAACAGGCGTCGGTGTAGTCACAGAAGCAACATCAAAATCAGCATGTTCGATCAGATCATCAACATTTGAGAAACACGCCGAGATGTGAAACTGGGTCGCAGCTTCTTGCAGATACGTTTTATCGGTGTCGCAAATTGCCGTGATATCAACGGAATCTCCATACTTCTGGAAAGCGGCTAATGTTGCCTGACCTCTAGCGCCCACACCAACTTGAGCAACCTTAAATCTTCTCATCACCACATTTCAGTCTCGGTATAAAGCAAACAGACACCTCTGATCTATGAAGAAACCCTCAGTGTTGAAACTTTACAGAATCGAACGCAGATAACCAGCAGCCTTTCGCATCGACTCTATCGAATCTGATTCCCCCTCGTAAACAATTGAAATACAACCATTGTAGTTCTCCTTTCGCAGGATATCGAGAATGCGAGGATAATCCAGCCATTCTTCCACACCGCTATCAATCTGGTAAAACTTAGCACGAACGTATACAGCGTACGGTGCGGTCTTAGCAATACTATTATAACAATCATAATTAGGATGAGGAGAACCGCGATGTCCACTTGCACCCGGTGAACCGGCGTACTGCCCTGTATCAAGGATGTGAGTAAAATAAGGATGGTCCGTTTCACGCAAAGCCCGAATCAAATCATCACCAGTCCGCGTCACGTTATTATGATTATGGTTCTGCAATCCGACCAGAATACCTTTCTCATAGCCATACCCAGCAACTTCTTTAAAACCTGAAATCATCGGAGGCCATATTGCCTCCTCGTCTGTGCAATCTTCCGGTAGGTAAGCAGCAAAAACACGCACAATGGGACAACTCATAAAACTAGCTACATCAATCCATTTCTTGATCAAAGCAACCTGATCCGGATGCTCCTCAACAGGTCGGCCAAAGTTGTTGCTAATCCCAATGTAACCAATTGGAAGTCCTTTTCTCATCAAATCCATTTTCAGATCTCTGAGATAATCGAGATCTGTCGATTCAAACGCACTTGAGTGCAATTCAATGACGTCCAGGCTAAGATCAGAAACGATTTCTGCAAACCCAGTCGCAGTTGTGTTTCTGACGTTCAAAGACATTGTTCCCAACTTAATCATAATGGTTCTCCTAAAACATGGGGTATTAAGGCAATCAATTCAACTATGTAATGGCAATAGATCTAAGTTTGCACAACAGAATTTTCCAAGGCCCCTAAACCGTCAATTGAAATCTGTACTGTATCGCCGCCTTTTAGGAAAAATCCGGTTGCCGAACCAACACCTGCAGGTGTGCCAGTAGCAATGATATCACCAGGTTCAAGCGTCAAAAAACTAGTCAGGAACTCGACGAGCTCATAGACAGAGAAAATCATTTGGCTGGTACTGCAATTCTGTCGTTCTTCACCATTAACATTCACCCGAATTGTCAGATCCTGTGGATCAGCAATCTCATCAGCCGTGGTTATAAATGGCCCGTTTGGCCCAAATGTATCGAAAGATTTGGTATACCAGAACGACAACTGTCGCTTCTCCTCAACATGCTCAATCATAAAAGGTGTCCGTTCCGAAACATCGTTGTAGATTGTATATCCAACAATGTAGTCCGCGGCATCCTTAGCGGCTATGCTTTTAGCCTCACGGCCGATAACAACAGCCAACTCACCTTCGTAATCTATCTTCTGAGCCTGAGGCAAAAGTTGAATCTCTTCACCATGTCCTATCATCACGCTGGTTGGAGGAACGCAAAACAACCAGGGTGCCTGTGTATGTTCCGGTTGAAGTTTTCCGCCCCCTTCCTCAATATGGGCCACATAGTTTCCAGCAACACACAGTAATTTTCGTGGATAATAAACCGGCGGTTTAAAAAGCACACTGTTCACGGATCCAACTTCCGTTAAATTTCCCTCAGCATGAGTTTTTTCAACAACCTGCAGATCAGTACCATGTGCATCTAGTAAATTAGAAATCGAAGCACTAACCGAAGAAATATCATAGACGGTTTCACCGTCACATATCCCTGGTTTTACTTCGTCATTGTCCAAGTAACTGAGTAATTTCATTGCTTTCTCCCTTATGATAAATTAAATCACTAAATTGCTAATGGAACCAATTCCTGTAAACCCCACAAAGTTTTGGGAACCTCAACCCGCCTCTTCCAAACTAAACCAGATCTCGCATCGCTCGCCTACGCTGTTCTGCTTCTCTACGCCTAGCATCTTCATCACTCACTCGTCCCACTAAAGCAGGAAATCTCGCCAAGTATTGCGCAGCCTCGCTCTGCCGCTTAAAAATACGGAAGTAATCAAAACGAGTCAATGTTGGAGGTATATTCCCCGGACAAAGCGCGTGCAACCCAACCCGCACTGGATCGCCCATACCAACATTTGTTTGCCCACAACTCTTCCAATGGATAGCATCTTCGCTTGCAAAGCCGGAAAACGTGTTTCCCCGACGCTCCAACCTTAGAAACAGCTCTCGAACCTTCTGCATATCCTGTCCACGGCCAATAAGATTGAAAACGCCATTCACATGACGTTCAAAACGGACATCTCCTCTAAAGCCATGAGGTCCTGAAGTTTTTTCAAGTCGTATAAAACGATGCGGATGCTTCCAGACAATCAGTCCCCCATGTTCCTTCAGTTGCGCCGAAACTGGAATTCGACACTCAATAGAAAAATCGCCTGATACTTCAGTTAACAGACGCGGGGCATCCATATTCCCTCCACGTCCATTACTGCCGTGCCAGAGATCTTGTCCCGGCTCTGCTCGCATTTCCAAGTAGCCTTGACGCTCGGACCAGGACCCTCCACCGTCAGGATCTTCCCATCTCCACTCTCGACGCATTTCATTACCCAAAAACTCATCCTCAAAAACAAGCCCTGTAAACTCACCGGATGACGCCCAACTCTGAATCTTTATAGCAGAAACACTATCACCGAAATTCTGAGGGAGTAAATGCAAATTCGATATCTCTTTTACTCGATCAGTCGGATTCATGTGTATCGGCAACTGCGCACCTTCAAATTCAGGATGCTCATAAAAAATAATCTCTACTGGCGTAGAAGGAAAGTTAGGCCCTTTAAAAACACGAATCGAAGACACCATGTCTTCAAACCATGTACCGCCCTGTGCATCCCGCAAATTGGCCACATCTCTTAAAATCGTAATTCTGCGCCCCTTGAAATCGACATGTTCATAACACTCAACGACAATGGGAATTGTTCCCCACTCAGGCCCTGTGGGGGTCGACATGGAGCCGAAATTGATGGAGGAAATCATATCACTGAAATTGTAGGCCGTGTCATTCAAGTACGGATAGTACCCTGGCCCAAGCCCAATTTTCTTACCTTGGAAATCAACATGCTGATACAAGATAACTTTATAGTTTGGATTGGAGTAATGTGGTCCCCGATACACCCTGAGCGATGCAATTCGATCATGCAAACCAATCTCTTTGGTATGTCTAATCGGTTCAATGATGAAACTACTTTTACCTCTAAAATTAGAAGACGCAAAAACCTCAACAACCAGACGAATCATTTTACCTTGCATATTTGGCCTCTCTTTTATGCAAATGCAAAAATACGATCTAAAAAATAACCTAAAAACTGACCAGTGTTAATTCCGACACACACCTGGGCATTAGGTTTCGGTCGATCAATACGATCTGAGCGTAAATCAGCAACCGTTCGACCACGTGTCAGTTCACCAACTGTTTCTACCTGTACATAAGCTGGAACAGTATCAAAAAAACCTGGATGTTCTAAGTACCCAACTGCTACCGGATCATGTAGGTAAAAACCATCAAGGCCCTCATATCGGCAGTGAAATTCAAAACAAGACCTGGTACAGTCCAAAAGAAATCGACCCCACTTTCCATTATGTCGAATGCACATTTTCTCAAATTGCTTGGCATTAAGCAGAACCTGGTGGGTTACATCTAACGGTACAACCGTAATTGGAATTTCCGAGTCAAAGACGACTTGTGCCGCATGTGGGTCTGCGTAAACATTAAATTCGGCACTTACCGTTACATTCCCGTAGACCTCAAAAGCACCACCCATCAGTATAATCTCCCTGGTTTTCTTCATTTCAATTGGGTGAGTGAGAATTGCCTTAGCGATGTTTGTTAAGGGACCGATACACAATAAGGTAATCTGGTCTGGATACCGTTTAACTAATGTCAGAATCACGTCCACAGCACAAGCCGCGACAGCAGGTAAAGGCATATCCGGATAGCACCGATTTCCACTTGAATCACAAAGCCGGGTTACATCTCCCAATCCATCGCTACCATGAACATGAGAAGCATCAACAGGAGAAACAGACAACGGCTGAGATTCTCCTTTCGCTATAATCGGCACCTTCGTGTTGCCCAGGGCTCCAAGAATTAATGAAAGGTTACGGGTACAGCAATCAACACCGACATTACCATTCACCGTGGTAACCGCTTCTACCTTCAATCCAGACGAATTGACTGCCAGAGCGATTGCCAGTGCATCATCAACACCTGGATCTGTATCCAGTATTATATGTTGCATTCAACTATGATGTTCAAACATTTATTGATTGGCAGTTGTTAAATTCCCAAGAAAACCCAGCGTTGATCTCACATTATGATTAATTTCGTCCAAGGATTTCCCCCCAACACATTCCACATACATTGGTCCTTGGAAACTGCCTGTTCGCAAGATGGCTATCACCTCTCCAAAATCAACCAAACCCTCTCCGGGAGTAACCATCACATCAGGTTTACCATTGTTCAAAACACAATCTTTAATAATCAAATTTGATACCTTTGGAGCCAATAGGTCTAGATCTGTTTCCGGTTGGTGCTCCCCCTTAGTGTAATAAATAATATTACCCGGATCATAGCAGATTCCAAAACCGGAACGATTCACTTGATTGTAGGCTTTTATCAAATCCTGTACCGTTAACGTAATCCCACCATGAGGTTTAAGTGTAATGGTAACCCCACAGGCTTCCGCATGTGGAGATGCCTCCTGCATCAAGGCATAGTAATCATCATAATGAGTCGCGTTTGACGTACCGCAATCAAGTAACCAAGAGGCTCCCAACGCTGCCGTATTCTCAATCAGGCGTCGATAATCTTCAACTGCTGCTTCCAACCCCAGATTCAACTGTGTACCACCAATAAGCAAAGACGGCGTAAGCCCTGTCTTTTCCGCTGCTCTACGCGTATTTTCAACATCTTGCCGACTACTGTTGGAATTAATAGCAACTGATCCTGCATTGCCAAAGACAGCAACATCACTATATCCCGCCTCCGCAATATGCTCGCAAGCTTCTGCAAATGAAACCGAAGCATACGGACGTGTAGTACAACCAATAGTATGTTCCATCCGATTTCCCCGTATTGATTTTTATTTTCTTACACAATAGGCATTATACATCAGGTATCCTAATTTTTGGAATCAAGTTTGATTGGTTAACCTCTCACTTGAGGTTAATAAAAAAACTGGTTAGAATAGATAAGGGATAAAAAACCGTGCTGCATAAAATTTGCAGCAGAACACCATATCTCATATTAACTATTGTGATATACTGTTGAAAAGGAATCTGGGAACAACTGTCGATCGAACAACACTACCATAACTTGCCAGATTAATTCAACCCCGTTCCTAGAAATTGAGAGGTCATAAAATCTCCCACAATTCATAACCCAGAGAAAGGAAAACACCAATGCGTATTGAGAAAACCAAAGTGGGCCTAGCCCAAACAGTCAACCGCCGTCAAAACATCCATCATGCCTTGGATCTGGTACAAGAAGAAATCATTCCGAAGCTAACGCCTCAAGTCATGCTAAAACCAAACTTCTTATCAAACAAAAATCAACTGGCCTCAACCCACGTTGATGCCATTCGGGGAACAATCGATTTCTTGCTGACCACACCAGTACCTCCAACGGAGATTATTATCGCTGAAGGAGCCAATGAAGACTATTCAGGTGAATCCTTTGATAATTTCGGATATCAAAATTTGATCAATGAATATGACGTATCAATCCAGCTTTACGATATCCATCAAGAAGCAGAATGGGAAACGACTAACATTATCCTTGCCGATAAGAGTCGAGTACCAGTAAGAATGCCTAAGATCGTTCTGGATTGTCCATGTACCATCTCAGTAGCTGTGGCAAAAACACATGATGTAGACGTTGTAACGCTGGCATTGAAAAATATGATTATGGGCACATTACACAAGGAAGATCGGGTTAAAATGCATGGATACTGTAGTCACTCTGATCGCGAACTCCCACGGGAAGCACAGATACTCAACATTAACTTGATCCGTTTATCCAAATACTTGAAACCAGATATTGGGATCATTGATGGAACAACCGGTTTACAGGGAAATGGGCCTGGCGGTACTGACAGTGTAGACCTTAATATCGGTGTCGCTAGCGCTGACGTATTTTCTGCCGATGCCGTAACTACCAAGGCAATGGGATTCAATCCAGCAGATATCGGGTTATTTCATTACGCCAACGAGATGGGGCTCGGCGTGGCAGACTTAGACCAAATTGAAGTCCTTGGAACACCGATTGAGGACGTAACTGTATCTTTCCAACCACATGAGAAAGTAGAATTTCAGTTTCAATGGCAAGAAACCAACGCAACAGAGTATTTGGAATTTGTTTAGCGGAAAAAAGTCAAAACCGGCCTAGTATTTTGTCCAGATCGAGTTTTATATCACTTCAACTCTCACAACTGCGCGATACAACCAGTCAACGCACAATAACCACAAGAATCATCACTAAACTTTACTGTGTTAACACCGCCGGAAAATATCTTGGTAAAGCATCCTCGGCAAAAACGTTCTGAACATATCATTATCATGGTTTGGGACGGTATGCGTCCAGACCTAGTGAGCTGCAAAAACACGCCCAATCTGCTCAAATTCGCACAAAGCGGTGTAACGTTTGCCGATAATCATTCCTGTTTTCCAACACTAACCCGCTTGAACTCGGCTTCCATTTCAACTGGTGCCTACCCAACAACACATGGCCTAATGGGCAACAACATACTGGTAACGGAGCTTGCCCCATACCGTGGCATATCAACTGGTGATTATCACAATCTATTAGCTTTCAACCAAGTAACGAATCATCAATTACTAACAACCGATTCTATCGCTCATATTGTCGCAAAGTCAGGAGGAACAGTTGCGACAGCAACTTCATGCTCAACTGGTGCGGCATTTTTGTTGAATCACCAACAGGACGGTTTAATCGTCAATCACAGCTATGTTTTGCCGGAATCTTCGTCTATTATAAAACAATTTGGTTCTGCCCCTGAGGCTGACCGTCCTAACATCGGCCGCAACACATACGCCATAGATGTACTGACGAAATATATCTTACCTGAGATCAAACCTAATCTGACCTATGTCTGGTTGTCAGATCCTGATTATACCCAACACCATTATGGTCTCGGCTCCGTTAAAAATATGGAAGCAATTCGACATATGGACGACAATCTAGGTCGAATCTTGTCAACAGTGAAATCACTTACGATGGAAACAGATATTTTTGTCCTGTCAGACCATGGTTTCGTGACCCATGAACAACCAGTTAAGATCACACAAAAACTAGTTGAAGCAGGACTTAAAACCTCAGAGAAATCGACGGACGTTATTTGTGTGGATACTCACATCTACGTCGAAGATAACGATGCCGATCGAATTCATCAAATTGTGCGTTTCTTGCAGGGGGAAACTTGGTGTGGCCCCATTTTCACGCGTCACTCTGAATCCAGCGATCAAAAGTACGGGCACGCTGATGGCACATTATCATTACAACTAATAGGAAATGACCATCCCCGTGCCGGCGATATATTGTACGCCTATGACTGGTCTTGTCAAACGAATGCTAATGGTATTCGTGGCACATCGACCGGTGGTAGTCGTTGCGGGCATGGTAGTATCAGCCCATTTGAGTTGCGAACAATGCTGTTTGCCAACGGTCCAAGTTTGAAATCCGGCCTGGTCAGTCAGGTTCCATCCGGAAACATCGATGTGGGTTTAACAGCATTGCATCTGCTTGGGATTGAACCTACCGGTGGACATGACGGTCGAATATTGTGCGAAGCGTTAACAAATGGTCCAAATCCAGAGGAGATCTATTTTACCAAGGAAACAATATGGGCAGAGAGAGAGAATGGGACTTCCCCTTTAAAGGAAATTGTGCAACGCTCTCATGTTGAAGACACATGGTATCTGGATAAAGGCGCGGTATTTCGCTAACTAGACAGAAATAGTTATCTTGGAGGTAATGTGATATGGCTGAAGATTGTAATGGTCTAACCCGAAGATTGAAACTTGGAAACGTACCACTTGGTCATGTACTGAATCCACAGTTAGAACCTAGCCCGGAGGAAGCCGTTGCCTTCACGGACTGGATATGCCCACTCAACGCGCCACCCAACTGGCGTCATGCTAGCTTTTGGCGGATTACAACCGAAGACAGCGACCACCGCCGAATATTGGAATATTGGATGAAGGGTGATCAGGCGCTTGTTACTGGTAGTCTCAATTGGCGTGACGGTCGGATCGAAGCAGACATCCGTCAACTGATTGGATCATCCGCCTCTAATCCTGACGATGAAGACGCAACCATTGCCAGGTGCGGTGTGATGGCTAGAATGTGGACGGTACGTCACTACTACCTCCTCTGCCTGGAAGGTCTGAATCGTGTCGTTTTGTATCGTCGTGAAAATAACTCCTATACCGAACTGGCAGGTCAGGAGATGCGGATTGACCCCAATCGATACTATCACTTGCACCTTCACGTACGCGGCAATCGGATTCGCGCCTATTGCAACAACCAGAAAATAGGAGATGTTTTTGATTCTGCTCACAGACACGGTCTTGTGGGCATACGAACGAATTCGCTGTCCAGATTTGAGCATCTAACTGCGACCCTGTCCCCGGAGGAAGTGAACACACTTTCAATTTCACGCCAACGTCAAGCAGAATATCTGGAAGAAATTCAAGCACGTTATCCAAAACCGATTCTTCATCAAGAAATTAACATCCCTGGCAACATTACCGCTATCGGTCAATTTGGTAGCGGGGATAAACACGATCTCTTATTTAATACAATCACTGCCAAGGGTAGAACCTCCTTAACTGCTACAACACTAAACGGCAAAGAAATCTGGACACGAGAAACGAACGGCCAAATCAACATGATCCGAACCGTGGATATGGATGGCAAGGGTATTCATACCATAGCCGGAGTGGCCGATAACCATTTCGTCGTCATAAGCGGTAATGATGGTGTTGAGAAAGCACGTCGTCCATATCCCGAAACAAGTGTCTTCCACCTAAAACCAGGACAAACTGCAGCCATCGATTCACTCTACATTGCCCATCTGCGCTGCGGTGACAACCCATGTGATATTGTGACTAAGGAATGCGATCCTGGGGGAGGGCACGCAATATGGTGTTTCGATGAAGAGCTCAATTTACGTTGGCAGACAACTATTGATCAACCTCGGCATGGACACCATATCAGTTTTTACGATTTCGACGGAGATGGCCGAGAAGAAGTGTGCGCGGGTTATCACCTCCTTGGTCCCGATGGAGAAGTCCGGTGGCGTATTGAGGGCGGACAATCCTTTGAAGTGTTCGCCTTTGGACGTCATGCTGACAGTTGCGTAGGTGGTGATTTCAATCAGGATGGACGCGGAGAAATTGCAATTGTCGGTGGTGGTGAGGGATTCATGCTCTGCGATGCGGAAACTGGTGAGTTGATAGCCAAACATCCGATAGGTCATGCCCAAGGACTATCCACAGCAAGTTTTAGAAAAGACCTACCTGGTATGGAAATCCATGTTGGCACAAGATGGGGGAATTATGGCATTCGTGCTTTCTACGGAGGTGATGGATCTCATTTGATGACATTTCAACCCGATTTTGTCGGACAACAAGGAACGCCAGTCAACTGGACCGGTGATGGTGAAGAACTATTATTTCTAGGAAGTTCCCCTCAAGTTTATGGACTGTGGAACGCCTATGGACAGAAACTTGGACTTCTGCCAGAAAGACAGGGACAGATCATCTTTGCTGATGTGGTCGAAGATCCGCGAGATGAAATTCTAATCTTTGCTGATGGCGCACTTTCAATCTTCACCCAAGATCGACCTGCGCCAAATCCGAATCGTGTCTACGCCCCGATTCGACATCGGA
>DTUY01000130.1:13732-30456 GCA_012963885.1 Candidatus Poribacteria bacterium
CCTCCTATCCTTCTATCTTCGCCAACAGAAACTGGTTTGTACCTGAGTATTATGCAGATCATATTTAGATGTCTAAAGGATACATGATTCAAAAATGAAAGTCACTAAAGTTGAAGCCCTCCATTTCCGTTTACCTGTGGTTCGAGAAATTGCTGATGGCACGCAAGACTGCCTTCTTGTGCAAGTACATACAGACGCTGGTATTACAGGCTTAGGCGAAGTAGTATCCTGTTCGTACGTTGCACGCGCTGTCATCGAAGCTCCCCGTTCAGCGCCATTCCGACACGGGTTAGCCGCAATTGTAGAAGGCATGTTCGCAGAAGAAATCGAGTTAGCAACCCAAGAAATGATTGACGGATCTATCTGGTACGGCCCAGGAGGTGTTGTCCGTCAAGCCATGAGCGGCATAGATATGGCGCTATGGGATATCCGCGGTAAGATTTTAGGCCAACCGGTGCGCAACTTGCTGAGCCAAACAGCAGTTAATCAAGTGCCATGTTATGCTAGCGTCCTCTGGCCTGACCAACCCGAAGAAATTACCGCTTCAGCCGAGACGTTCTTAGAACAAGGATATCAGGCAGTGAAATACGGCTGGGGACCAATGGGACCAGATCCCGCTCTGGACGAATCCTTAGTTGCCTCAGCACGTGAAGCACTGGGAACTGAAATTGACCTGATGGTGGATGCGGGTCGCGTTTGGGACGTGGAAACTGCCTACTCCCGTGTTGAACAGCTCAAAAAATATGATCTTTATTGGTTGGAAGAACCACTGAATCCATACGATATAAAAGGATACAGAGAACTTTCCGCTAACTCGTCCATACCAATTGCCAGTGGTGAAGCCCTAACACTAAAGAAGGATTTCAAACAACTCATCATTCAAAGCAAAGTACCTATCGTTCAACCTGATCTTGGACGAGTTGGCGGATTTTCAGCAGGCCAAAAGATTGATTTACTGGCTCAAGAAACTGGAAGTCGAGCTGTTCCTCATGCCTTTGGGACCGGCGTTTTGCTGGCCGCTTCCACACAATGGGCTGCAGCCAGGCAAAAGCCACTGACTGAGTTTACGCGTGCACCTTCTCCATTAGCACAAGAACTAGTACTGCACGATATCACATTTAAAGACGGAATGTTAACTCTACCAGATACTCCAGGACTGGGGGTCACTTTAAACAATCACATCGCAGAAAAATACCGCGTTTCTTAAACAACCACACCCTAAAAAGGAAAACATTTCAATGCCATCTGTCCGTGAAATATATCAGTTTGATGAATTGACGTGGCCGGAAGTAAACCAAGCTATAGACATGGGAAAGATTCCTATTATTCCAACCGGCTCGGTAGAACAGCACGGTCATCACCTTCCCCTTAAAGTAGATCACCTGTGCGCCACGGCAATAGCCACAGAGGCTGCCCGCTTGCGTTCGGAAATGAGTCTTGTTCTACCTCCCATCAACTATGGATATCTACACCACGTCATGGATTTTCCCGGTTCCCTGAACATACACTTCGAACATTTCATTCAGTATGTACTGGATATTTGTAAGAGTCTAGCCTATCATGGATTCAAGAAAATAATCCTCATCAACGGACACGGTTCAAACCACAATCTCATTGATATGGTAGCTCGCCGCACTATTGTTGAAACTGATGCGAGTTGTGTCTTTTGTAGCTGGTGGCAATTACTGAGAGTCAAGCCGGATTTCGAAAAGAAATGGAGGGAAAGTGTCTTTCCTGGCGGTTGTTCACACGCAGGTGAGTTGGAAACCTCAATGCTGCTTCACCTCTCACCAGATAGCGTTCGGCAAAATAAGATCAAAAGCGAAATTGCCAAAACGAATAAACGGGGCTCGAAATTTATCTGGGGAGACTTGTTTGCCAAAGGACCAATGGGATTGATAGAGTGGACCAGTCAATATACTGATAGCGGTGTTATGGGTGAAGCGGAAAAAGCCACCGCGGAGAAAGGCCGAATTGTTTTTGAAGAAGCAACTCAAAATTTAGCAGAATTTATCGAGGAATATTATCATCTCAAAATTGAGGGACGCAAACAACATCAAGCGAAAGAGCCAACATTTCCGCTTTCTTTCACTACAGATTAGATGGGAATTTTCAATACAAATATCTATCAATCGATGTTACAATAATTATATATTTTCAAATTAATTCCAAATTACAAGGCACATTAAATGAACAAATCAAGATTCTTATCTCTGCTGACAATCAGCTTTCTTATCTTAGCCACATCTCCAATTTTTGCAGTCACTTACATCATCCCATGGGGTAAGCTGAACATAGATGGCAAACCGGATGAAAACATCAACGACAGAGCCGTCAAGTTTGATCTCTCCTTGATAGCCATTGGCGGCACTATAAAGGACGATTATATTTCGACTTATCTTGCTTACGACGAGGAAAATTTCTATTTCGCCTGTCGGGCAAAGGATAACTCTGTCGCCTGCAAAGATGAAGTTTCACGAGACTTCAAGGATTCTGACTATATCCGATTTTACATTGACGTAAAAGGGGATTTTGAGGATCGAACAGCATTAAATGGGAAAGGGGATTGGGCTCTCATCTTCACTCCCCAAAACACAAAAGGCAAATGGACCCCGATGGTAAAGGAATGTCCATATAATGGCCCAGGACATGGTGCTATACAAGGAGATGATGTAACCCCAAAACGAGCAAGTGGGGCCATAGACGGTGGATGGTACGTAGAAGCAGCAATACCGTTTTCTTTGTTCGAAAGAGATCTAAAGAAACTAGAAAAGACAACTATGGGAATATACTTCATCGGAGGAGACACAGATAAAGGAGGAGTAAGGACAGGAGAAGTCAGGCTACCTGCTGATGGAGCTGGAAATTATTGGAACTCTCCTGCCTACTGGCAACCAGCGAAGTTAGGACCGTTTTCTGTTACCCCTTTAGAAAAAGAAGCCGTCTTTTGGGGAAAAATCAAAGAGTTCTAATTATACCGCAAGCTAACGACTTAATATAATCCATTTGAAATTTCAGAATCTTTCTATGCCATAAAGTTAACATTCCAACTGCGTTAGGAGAAAATACGCTGCACCTCTGTACCCACCTATCATGAACAAAGTAACCAAACAAAAGATTCGCTATTTAGATCAAATCCCACAGGATCATCCCGCAGTTACGATAAAAGACTTTAGAGACTAAAGATAATTTCCGTATCGATTCTCTTTTTTTTAGCCTAAAGAAGGAACAAAACATCACAAAGCTACTCGATTTAGACGATGTAGAATTTTCATCTAAACCTAAGCCAATCTCACAATCAAGTGATAATAACATAAGCTACATGACAGTTGCTGAAGTTGCGGATTATCTGAATGTATCCAAAGCTAACGTACTCCATCAAATCAAGAACAGAAAAATAAGAGCGTCAAAAATCAAGAACCAGTGGCAGATAGAATCAGCAGACATAGAATACCAACCACGACAGATGGACCTGATCGATACAGACATTGATGAATCTGACAACATTGATAATTCCAGACAACTTTTATTGCCTGTCAACAGGAAAAAGTATCCAAGGGATGAAGGATACTGGAGAGCTATATTTGAATACTATGAATCACAAAGGAAGAAATAACAGTAAAAATAAAAAATCAATTTTCTTCTTAATAACTTGTTTTATCTATGCTTGAGATAACATTCACACTGACCAAGAAAACATAATACGATGTTTTGATTATCCCATTCTAATGATGAATGACTGATGATTATTCACCATTTATTAACAATAACCAACAGAATAAGATTGAATTCAGAAAACTCATTAACATATTCTCAATTAGATACAACCCAGTACACTGTAAATGGCATACTGCGATACGAAAAAGTCTTTGGCTATAATTTTGTTAGCACTGGAGGAATTAAAACAGCCCAGGAACTATTCTCTGAAATCGATTTAACTCCCGGCGCTAAAGTCCTTGATATTGGAAGTGGCCTAGGAGGCAGTGCATTCTTCATTGAAGAAAACTATGCTGCAAAGGTAACTGGAATAGATCTTTCAAGCAACATGATACAACTTTCAAATCAAAGAGCCTCGTATCGTAACAGTAAAGTCCAGTTTATATTGGGTGACTGTACCCAAATGGAGTTTGAACCAGAGTCCTTCAATTTAATATACAGCCGTGACAGCTTATTACATGTGCAGGACAAAACAACTCTCTTTCAAAAAATAAAAGATTGGTTGAAACCTTCAGGCAAAGTCCTGATCACCGATTATTGTTGTGGATCAAGTGATTGGTCTAGAGAATTTTCAGATTACGTTCAGAAAAGGAATTATACTCTCCACGATGTTCAAACATATAAACACTTGCTTGAAAAATCGGGATTAAAAATAATCCAAGGTTACGACAACACAAAAAGGTTTGTGGTTGCTTTGGAAGCGGAACTGCAACATTTAATTTCAATGAAAGAAGAGTTTCTTCAAAACTTTACACAACATGATTATGAGGACCTAATTCAAGGGTGGGAGAAAAAAATCACTCGTGCCAAACAAGGCTATCAGAAATGGGGATGTTTTTATGCTAAAAAGAATTAACACTTGCAAATCACGTCCATAATCATGAAGATAATCAGCAATCAACAAAAAACTATCAATCGAATATCACATCAATCGATTAACCAATAAACACAGGCATATAATAAAGGCTCACGACTTCTACCTATATGAACATATTTTACTTACATCATGACCCTAAAATGACAAACACATGGTGAAGATGATATTGGAATATGCACAGTTGCTATCTACAGCACATTATGTCCCTGACAGTGATAACTGTGAAATCAGGAATAAGATCTACGCATCCACACACATAAATCACCCTTGCGCGAAGTGGGAGAGAGATTCACACAGTAATTACAATTGGTTATACTAGCCGTTTGAAAAACTTTGTGACGAATACATATATCAGCACGAAAAAACTCATCAGATTGATCACAAAATGCGGCATGTTCTCGCTAACCACCAAAAAAACATTAACAAAAATGAATTTAAACCGCCACCGCTGTCAATTGGATGATGAGTATAAAACGCATCATCCAATTGACAGCTATCGTAACTATGTTTAAGGAAAAAGTCATCTAGCAAAATGGACTAATAGAGAACCCCCTGGTGGCACAGGCAAATACTGCCAGTTACTGAAGAATCTTTCTACCACGGTTGGTAATAGTGGGAACACTATATCTGAACAAAGACGACTTTTTTTAAGCAATACAAACAATTTCACACACAATTTCCGCTAGTTTTGCGGTCAAGCTTGACATATGATTATCAACATTTTCTAAAGCTGAAGTGAGAAACACAATGGATCAAGAAGCACGCTATCAAACGGTTTTGCTTTTTGGAGCTCCTGGAACTGGCAAGGGGACACAAGGAAGAATTCTGGCATCGATTCCTGGTTTCTTTCACCTTTCTTGTGGAGATGTCTTCAGAACAATAGATGTCAAATCCAAATTAGGAGAAAAAATTTATGAGTACTCCTCACGAGGAGACCTCGTACCAGATCAAACCTCGGTAGAACTGTGGGAACAACATGTTCGCGCAAACACTATCTTAGGATCATACAAACCTTCTAGCGATTTACTGGTTCTCGACGGTATTCCACGCAGTATAATCCAAGCAGAAATTATGGAGCATCACATCAACGTTCTACAGATAATCCATCTGTTTTGCAACGATGAAGAAGAAATGATTAAGCGTCTTCGAAAACGTGCCTTAAAAGAAAATCGGATTGACGACGCACGTGAGGATGTCATACGACGACGATGGGAAGTTTATAGAAAGGAAACTCAGCCGGTACTAAGGCATTACCAAGATCCAATTATATCAAAGGTGGAAGCCATTGACAGTCCTGCAGCAGTTTTGCAGGGAATACTAGAGATCGTCGTGCCTATTCAGAAAAGCTGTTTAAAAGATTCTATCAACGGTTTATAAGTTAAGTTGGCGATAGGAAAATATTAATCGGTGTGCCGCCGTGAGATGTGTTCCTATTGTCAAAACAAAAAGAACACCTATCAGAATAAGTCCATCCGATTGCAGTTTTTCATAAAAGCTTTGGGATATCCCTTGAGCTAAAATACCAATTGTGATTAAGCCGACTCGTTCAAGTCGTTGCATAATTCCTACCTTACATTCAATACCCAACCCCTCTGCCCTAGCCCGAATATAACTAACAAGAACAGATCCGGATATGGACAGAAAAATCAAACACACACCATAAACCGAATAACTAGAGTTTAAATGGGATAAATAGATAAGAAGGCCAAAAAAAACAGCAATTTCAGAATAACGATCAACCACAGAATCAAGTAACGCGCCAGATGGTCTAGATTGGTTGGTAATTCGGGCAACTGCACCATCCATATGATCAAGAACACCAGCAAAAAGAATTAATATCCCTGCCCAAATCAGGTATCCTTTAGCTAAAAAAAATGCAGCAACCAAGTTGACACCGAAATTAGCAAAAGTCACCATATTCGGTGTTATTCCCAGCCAGCTAATCGCTCTAGTCATTGGCAGAACCACACCGTCAATACTAGACCGCAAATCATCCTTAAACATATCAATTCTAAAAAAGCTTTAACCTGGAAACGACCTCAGGAATTAGCATATCGCAAACGATTTTTCCGTCGTTTTATTAAATCATCTTTTTGAACAGTTAAAAGCTGGAAGAACATATCAGAGATCGAACTTTTCAGCCCTAAATCACTATCAACATTTCTAATAATTTGCAGGCCATCTTTTGTACAGGTTTGATCAAAATCAGTAGAACCAGCCCCACGAACCAAAAGCGAATCCGAAATCTTCAAAGACGTATCCAAAGCCTGTAGAATACCATAATCTATAACAGTCACAATCGGAAGCGGATGAGAAATAAATTTCAAAAAGGTCGTGTCAAACTCTTTTCGGTTTCGTATCTCCTGAAGACACAGCCCATGTTCAATATACGTCAGTAGTTGCAACGAAACTAAAATCGGACGCTTCAGGTGTTCAGCCAGATCAATTAACCTATTTATACGACGCAAATCCGTGGCCCTAGGTTTGTGTTGATCACGTGTCACCATGAGGACAACCTTAGCATCCGCTATCCAGGCCATTCCACACCGAATTGACTTGCCGAGGCCCTCTTTCCTGTCACCGTAAAGCTCAATAAAACGGTCTGTTGCTTCTTCTATAATTGCTGAACACTGCAAGATTTCCAATCCTCACTGAATTATATACCCTACAAAAAACAGGGAAACCAACCAAGAAGAACATAATTCTAAAAATTCCCTTTGATCAATTCCCCGTTCTCTATTGATTAGAGCAGAAAATTTAATTAGCCCCACCAAACACATTCACGGCAAACCAAGCAAACCCACCAACAACAGCAACTAAAGCGGCAAAGGTCCGTTTCCCTTTTGACAACTCTTCCATGGGACCTTGATCCGCCTCAGTTTTTTGCTCTAGTTCAGACATAACTGCCTGATTGTCCTCAACACGTTGAACAATCAACCGTGTATCGGCTGCTATTTTAGCAGCAACAGCTTGCTGTTGGTCACCCAATTTCTCCTGTTTTTCCTGTAACCCACTCACTTGAGACAAAACATCAGAAATCTCAGCTTGCATATTCCCCTGATTTTCAACCACTTTTTCAGTAAGTTCATTTAAGCGGGTTGTGTTTCGATCAATCTTCGCATTCGTCTCAACATACTTGTCATCACTGGCCTCAATCCGATCTCGCAAGTCACTATTTAATTTCCCCAATGAATCAACCCGAGCCTCAAATGCACTAACCATTTTATTTATGGAACCGAGACTGACACCTGCTTCTATTAACTTAGTTTGAATCTCTTTAACAACCTCCTCCGAAACAACAGGTTCCTGTAGAACATCCACCATATTCCGCACTGAACCAACAGGCATCTGGAACGTTGTCGGAACCAATAACCTTTCACCTGGAAAAATCAAATCGGGATCCGTAAAGTGATTATATTTCTTAAATTGTCCCCACAACATTGGATCCTTGAGATATACCCCCGCCAGAAACCAGAGCGTGTCACCCACCTTGATCGTAATCAGTTTGGCACCCTCGCTAACAAGATTAGGCGTAATTGTGGCAGCAAATCCAACAGTGAACGGTGCGAGGATGAGAGGAATACAGAGATAGAAAATGATTACCAGAACCAGCAAGGACTCCATTACTTTCATGTCGCATACTCCTTAATAACCAAATAAAACTAATAGCTGTACGACAAAGACACCAAATGAATGTTACCAGAATCATTTAACTTATGTACCGCACTATCAGCCAACTTAATCGCATAATCAACCTGCAAACCTGCCACATTGACGCCAAAACCACCATATAAGCTAAGACGATCCGAAGTAGCCTTGGTTCCACCGCGAATTGAGAAGGTATTTCCGATCAGGTACTCAATACCAATACGAGCCGATGTTGTACTCTCTTCAATATCAACAAACTCTCGCTCCAAATCAACGGCAAAAGTCACCATGTTCCTTTGCAAGAGGCTAAACGCAACTCCCAAATCAAGAACTGCCGGCAGGCTGCTTTCGTTTATTGATCCAAATAAATTCTTGAGTACAACCCCATAACTGACTGTGTTGGAATACAAGTGGCCAAGCAATCCAATACTAACTCCACCAAAACCGTTTACCTTCTCATCCGTACCAACGCCAAACTGGTCTGTTAGAATTCGCAGGCTGGTACCCAGGTTAATACTACCTAGAGATCGACCATAAGATAACGCAAAGGCGTGCATACTATAATTGAAGATACTTTTAGCGGAAATATCATCTTTTGTTAGCCGTTCCTCGATGCCATCTACACCAAAGCTAACGACAGAAAAACCAAGCGCGCTTTTTTCTCCCAACTTCTTGACAGCCGCCATAAAATTATGCTTTCGATCAAAATCCAACCTTTCAGTAGCCAACGTAAAGGTCAAATCCTTGGCAACCGACAAACCCGCCGGATTCCATACCGTCGAAGTTGCATCATTGGCAACTGCTGTGAAGGCTCCGGCCATCCCCAAAGACCTTGCTCCGGCACCAGTATTCAGATGAGGCGCAGCATTAACTCCAGCAAAACTAAATTGTGCAAACAAAAAAGTTAAGATCAAGGAGACAATCGCCAATTGAAGCAACTGTTTTTTCCCCACCATACCCTCCTTCAACAATATGCAATTTGACTTTGTGGCATGCACTCCACACCTTTTCCCGCTTAACGTGTTAATGCCATCTTCAATAAACCATACTCCGGTTCAAGACTACTTTCCACGATAATTTGACAGAAGTAAACTCCACGTGCTAAATCATCAACCGCTCCAGCTGTTTTCCCATCCCATTTAATTTGATGTTCACCAGCCTCCATGTATTGGTTATTTTTCAATTGAAGGACAAGTCGCATAGTCACATCATAGATCTCAATCGACACACTTGATCCACGAGTCAGCGTGAAGGCAACGGTCGTTGCCTCTTCAAACGGATTCGGATAGTTCCTCGGATACAGCAGAGCCAGACCATCCCGACTCTCAACCATAAATGTCCACTCCTGAGAGGAGGTATTTACAGTTGGAGTAGCCAAATCAGAGACTTCTATCTTGACAGCATGTCTCCCAAACGCAAGATCCAATGCTGATATATAGCTAACACGGGTATCAGATACCTTCACTTTGGACGTTACATCCTCGTTATCAACGAACAACTTGACCGATGCCTGATCAATCCCTGATATGGCATCAGTATAGCTAGCGGAAATCACAGGGCGTCCCTCCGAAACATTGGATTCACCCATTGGCGAAATTATGGTAATCACTGGTGGTGTCGTGTCCAGAATAACGGTAAAACTCCATTTTGTACTGCTGGAATTACCTGCATTATCAGTAGCCTTTATAGCAACAGAATAATTACCTTCCTTCAGATTATTTTGGGGGGTAAAAGTGGCGGAACTTTTGGTATCGTCAGTTTTCAACTTACCGGAAACGCCCTTACCATTCGAATCTCGAAGTGAGACATCAACCGACTTAACACCCGAAATATCATCGGCAACAGAGGCAGAAATTGATGGCTTTTCAGTATGTATGGTTCCCTGAGGCGTGATGGCCATAATCTGCGGAGGCTTAACATCAACTTCAACAGTGAAGACCCACTTGACTCCGCTCGTATTCCCAAACGCATCAGAAACTTTAGCATTAACAGCATAAGTACCATTCTCTAAAACATTTTCGGGTGTCAAACGAGCCCAAGTTTTCTTGCTATCCAATTCAATAGAACCAGGAACAGAACTTAAATCCAAGGCGTTGACAACCGAAATCTCAATTTTATCGACACCCGAAGAATCATCAACTACCGATATAGATATCTGCGGTTTCCCCAAACGAATAATCCCTTCCGGCGATACGGTTGTAATCTGTGGCGGTGTTGTATCAATTTCAACGGTAAACGTCCAATCGAAAGTCGTCTTCAAACCCACACCGTTAGTTACAACTGCACGTGCCGCATGATTACCGGAATTCAGGGTAACCCTGCGCTGAGATCCTTTTTTAGCCGCATCACCATTCACAGAAAGCTGAACATCAGAAATACCAGATTGATCGTCGAAAACCGAAACAGCAACAGTTACATCAGCAGACCTAACCAATCCTTGCGGCGTAACAGATGAAACTATCGGAGGTGTTTTATCAACCTCTTCAACCTTCAACTCAACCAGAAACGACCAAGTAGCAGTTGTTTTCAAACCTTTGCCATTGGTCACAACCGCCTTTACTTTATGCGTGCCATTATCAAGCTTAAAGACCTGAGCAGCGCCTTCCTTGGCAACCTTTCCATCAACAGAGAGCATCACTCCCGAAACGCCTGATTCCGGATCAGAGGCAGTAACCGAAACCAGAACATCTTCAAACTGTACTATTCCTTGCGGACTGAATGTAGACACAACCGGCGCCGTGTTGTCTGGAATCTTTGGTGGCGTCCCTTCAATAGCGAATTCAATTGAGGTCTCACCCAAATTCCCAGCTATATCAGAAACTGCAACGATTACACGATAAAATCCTCCTTCAAGAGAAGCTAATTGGGTATATATCAGTGCATTTTCATTGGTTTTTAAACCATCGGCATCAAGCTTAACCACTTTCTCAGTTGGTGCCAGGCGAGCTAATTTAATCGTTGATGTCTTGGCATCAATACCACTGCCGATAGTACCATCATTGTAGGAAGCATAGATCGTCGGTAATGGACTGGTTTCGGCATTTGTCAACGGTGACAGAATCTCAATAACCGGAGGCACAGTATCTACATTAATTTTAGGCAGATCAAAGGAAAGTTGACCAGTTCGTGTTGAAATGTATCCCTTAAGGTCATATATCCCATCATCGAACTGGGAAGTATCCAGAGTAATAATGAACTCTTTCTGTTCATCAACCAGAACCATGGATCGAAATCCCTGACCAGTAGGCTTAACCAGTTTCACTTCTATCTTAAGCAACCCTCGTGCTCTTGCCGATTGACCATTGATAAAAATATCAATATCCTTCTCAGTAACATCTGCCGGCAATATGCTGCTAAATGAGAATCCCCCTTTGGTAATTGGAACCCCTCGAGGATAAATTTTAGCAATCTCAGTCGCAGACTGGGGATCCCGATCACCAATAGCAATCACTATTCCCTTCTCATCACTAAACGGCAACTCAAAGTTCTCGACGTGGACCCTAATGGCCTCTCTGTCATCAGCAACCTCCACATTATTGGCTGCATCTGTCACCAATGCTCGAACGACATACTTGCCATTGGCAACATCCTTTAACGGAACGGCAGCTTTATACAGCCCTTCATTCGAAGCCTGCATCGGAATAAGGTCGAGTTTCTTTTCACCTATCGTAAAATGAAGTTCGACTTTATTAAAGGTTGCAGGATCCGCCGCCGGCTTAGCAGTAATCAGAAGAACCGGTGGATCGACATCTTTAGCAATTAACCCGCCGGTGCTATAAGCGCCACCCTGTACTTTAAGAACACCCATACCATCAACGATTTGAGTGATCTCAGTTCCGGTTATGGGAGGGACATCATCAACGTTATCTACCGACAAAGCAGTTGACTTGATAACGCCGACCGTATCATGAGCTTTTCCAGCAACATCGACGGCAACAGCCCTAACAATATATGGATTATCATCTTTTAATCTATCCCGAGCTGCTGGGCCGCCCGCAACAATCGTATCGCCAAGTTTCTTGGTATCATACATCAGCTTCCATTCCAAAAAACCATTAGACGCGTCGGCTGAAGTTTTGACGTCACCAATCCTTTGCCAATTTTCAGCCTCCTTTTGGCGACGTGCTTCAAAACGAACTAGACCAATGGATGGCTTGGTAAATGCCTTCGTCTTAGCAACTAAGACAATTTCACCTTTAGTACCGCCACTGTCGTTACCAAATTCGGTAGCCGTAAGATCAATTGAGTTCACAGCCGGCGGGGCTGGATACAACCTAGCATCCAACTTTAAAGCCAGAGATACAGGCTTTGGATCCGCTATACCAAAAGCATTGGTAGCAACAGCTCTCACATCGACCTGACTACTTACCGCCAACAAATCATCAAAGTTCGTCACCTTCCAATCCACATCATAGGTTGATCCAGCCGCAGCACCTTTCAAAGCATCTGCCTCAATCGTGCCAATTTCTGTCCAATTTCCAGCAGAAACATACTCAACACGTATTAATGTCAACGGATGCTTCCGGCTGACAATTGAAACCCGAAGTTTCAGATCAAGCTCGTCGGCATAAATGGTATCCTCCCCCTGCTGGCCGTTAACGATGACAGTCGCCACCCTAGCCATATCCGCGGCCGCTGGAACAACATTCAGGCGAGTCGGAGGGATGCGGGAACCGACATTCAACACCGGATCAACACCAACGGCACGGACACCAAATTTACCCGTCACCAAAGCCGAATCAGCCTGTTCACCTCGAATCATAAAAGAGACTCGGTGAGGAGCAGTAGCGGTTACCGGCTGCTGGCCAAAAATGCCGAGCTGCCCCGGTGCCAGCAGCCCACCTAGCAGACCTCCAATGACCTGGCTAGCACCAGTATAATCGGCATCCGGCGAGGTTGGCACACCCGTCCAAAATTCTGCAGTTTGACTGGCAACATCATCATGATGACGGATAAGCTGATAGATATAACCAGTTAAATCAACATCGTTTACCGGATCGTGTTGAAGGCTGAGGTTCAATGTAGCCAGTGGACTCTCTCCTTTAGCAACCGGCAGCGCAGTGGCGACATAAACACCATCTTCTGCCTGATAAACACGCGAATTTTGACCGGCAGACACGCTCAAATCAGCTGAAGGAGCAAATCGATCTAACCTGAACTTTTTACCGCCTATCCTGTCAACCAAATCACCGTTCGTGTTATAAACAGACGCAGAAAGCTGATAATCACCATCAATATTATTGGCCAAATCAAACGTAGCAACCCAGAGAGACTGCGATGTGGACAATTTTGGTGTGACAAACATAGATGAAACTTTGGGATCAAGCGTCTGCAAAATATCATCCATCAACGGTAACGCATTCGCAGTCAGAATACTGGTCAGCTTCTTCTGTTGCTGAGGCGCAATCGACATAACCTTACCGCCACCACTAAAAACGGAAGAAACCATTGGATCCAGTACAGGCGCAACAGCCAACTGAAACTCCCTGGTTACAAGTTTCTCAATCAGATCTCGATCCTCAATCTGCAGGTTCCGCGGGTCAGGAAGTCCCCAGTTACTAACATCAACCTTCTTACCACCCAAACTTAAAACTAACGGGTTGCTTAATTCAACTTGATAATAATAGTAGTAAGCTTTTGCAGGTTTAATATCAACAACTGTTTCCCAAACCACCTGATCGGAAATAACACGCGGTTGCAACATTGCCTCACGTGAATAGTCAACAGGATTCAGACGGTCGCCAGATACAGGTAAATTCTTAACGGCATACTTCAATTTAACAGAATTAAAAACCTGCTGATCACCTTTCCTTAACCCAGGCCACGCTGGCAAGAAAGTAACGCCAAGTTGTTCCTCCAATTGAAAAGTATGGGGCATTGACACCCCTTCTACAATTCTCTGTGCAGTAACCGTAGAACCTTGCGCTCCGGTCAGGCTAAACTCGACACTTGTGGCCTCAGCCCCCGGTACAATCAGATACAAATCCAATTTATCTCCAACCACCGCCAGAGCAAGATTTTCATCTTTTGTTCCCAGCCCCATACCTGCAACCGAATAGGGATAAAGACCATTACCAAAGTTCTCCATTATCAAAGTTTCAGACTGTTCGAAAATCAAGGGAAGCTCAGGACTCAAGACAACCTGGTTCGGCAGAAGGCCTCCCAGCAACAACCCTTCAATCAACTGAATCATGTCAGATCGAAGCTTCGGACTCTTCCTGACAAACTCTAACAATTCTCCCGCTCCATTTCCCAGGGTTCTGCCAACTTCCGTTTCAGCAATGGTGTGCGAGACAAGCCGGTCGATAAAATCGCGATGCTGCACGGTATTAATTGCGAGTCCTCCCAGCAGAAGCGGCAATGAATTTGCGACAACTGCACGTATCGGTTCCTCAAAAGCAATCACCACCAAACGCCGTGACATGCCACCTGGTATGCTGACATTAAGAAGAATTTCTTCCCCGCGAGAAGGGTTAGTCAAGTAATCGGAAAATGTAAAAGAATAAGAAGCAGACTCATCCGTAATCACAGTTTGGACTCCAAGCGGTGTTTCCACAGAGACAACAGCGCCAACAATCGGCTGAATATCAGCGTCAAAAATTCGACCCGTGATGGCGTAAGTCGAAGTTCGATTGGTGGCGATATCCGCCAACTCAACCATGTTACTTTGGTACTCTTTAGGTGCCAAAACGTGCATAACAGTTCTAGATAAAGGCAACCCATTAGCACTAAGCGCACGAATTTCAAACTGGTCCCCAACACTTATGTTCTCTGACTGATCCAAACCATAGACAGCCACATAGCGGCCATTGCGGGGTATACCAACAACTTTTGTCTTGGTCGAAAGATGCGTTACTTCAATCAGCACAGACTCAGAAGTGGCAGTATTAGATTCCAGAATCTTGCCATCTGCTTCTCGAACGAGGCCGGCAAAACCAAAACCACCAACAGAAACGGCAACAGTCGCTACAGCTTCATTTTCCGCTTTATCCTTAACTGTCAGAGTGGCAGTATAGGACCCCGCCTTATCAAAAGTGTGCGTTGTCGTACTCTTCTTAACAGCAGAAGCCACTCCATCAATAACCCAACTATAGGAAACAATACCAATATCATCAGTCGAACCGCTACCATCAAAAGTAACACTCTCCCCTATCTGAATAGTAGAAGGAACGGCAACAGCAACGGCAGTAGGTGGCCCTTCATCTTTGATAAAATCGACATCAATATCATCAGCCAATTGACTGGCAACCTGTTTGCCTGTCAACTCTACCCTGTATAAGACTTTGACCCCGTCTTGACTAACAAAAGAGAGTTCAACCATATCGCCGCTACTGGCTACCGAACCGGTAAAACTGAAGAAGGTGGCCGAATAGGTGCCATCCGCTTCAAAAGAAATTGGAACTGATACACCTCCTATACTAGCCGTACCTGTCAATCCACTCTTAATCACTTGACCATCAATATCATAGACTTTACCCACTACCGCCAGCGTTTCTGTAGATACGCTCAGATCCGTCATCACATCAACTTCCGCCAACTGATCCGTTATCTGCTTGGTCGTCAGCTTGGCCTGATACGCAGATATGCTGCCATCCGAGTGAGTAAACGAAAGCCTTACCGTATCACCACTTTCAGCTATCGAACCAGTAAAGCTGACAAAAGTGGCCGAATAGGTGCCATCCGCTTCAAAGGAGACTGTAACTGACACGTTCCCTAGACTAACCATCCCCGTCAATCCACTCTTAATCACCTGTTCTCCCTGGTTATAGACCTTACCCGTCACCGCCAGCGTGTCTGTCGTCGCTCCCAAATCCGTGATGGCATTCAGAATCGCATTCCCACTGACAACAGCTGATGTCGTCAGCACAATCGAACCACGTCCTCGCTCTCCAGCCGCATCCGATACCAATGCCGTCACTTCGGAACCCGTTTGGGCCAGAAACGCAATTCCATTTCCCAATTTCAAACTATAACTGCCATCTCCCGCGGTTACTGCCGACTGTGACGCCCGGCTCCCTTTGACTGAAACTTTAACTGTCAAACCGGCAGGTCCGGCGACCTCTCCACCCTCACGGTAAACAATACCCTTCACATTCAACAATTTGGTGGTAGCTCCGAAGTTGGTCACAACATCCAGATCCTCCACTTTTCCAGCACTCACTTCTCCGGTAGAGACAGCATGAGTCTTTTCAAACACGGCACCGTCACCGCTGGTCAACGTAATTTTCAACTCATCTTCCGTTTCAACCACAATCTTATTTGACAAGTCCAGGAAAGTAATATTGTACTTGCCTCCGTCTATTGTCACGTCACTAATCTGCTGATTACGGGTCACGTTGGATACCGTAATCGCCAAGCCATCCGGCGCAGGGATTTCTCCACCATCCAGATAAACTTGACCGGACAATGATAACACTTTGCTGGCCACTTTCAAATCAGTGGTCACATTGATCTCTGCACGCTGCGCTTTGACTTCCGCTGT
>DTUY01000131.1 GCA_012963885.1 Candidatus Poribacteria bacterium
GCTGCTGAAGGCCTGACTGCTAAATTGGCTCCCCTGGTCGGTGTTGAAGATATCGGGGGTACCATGCCGTGAGATAGCCTCATCAACCGCCTTGATACAGAAAGAGCCATGGTGCTGGACAACTGCCAGCAGAGGATCTTGCGGCTATACCAGTCCACTACAGCGGTCAGGTAGACAAAGCCTCTGGCCATGGGATGTAGGTGATATCCATGGCCCAGACCTGATTGGGACGGTTAGTCTCCAGCCCTATCAGCAGATAAGGGTAGATTTTGTGGCCGGGATGTTTCTGGCTGCTATTAGGTTTCTGGTAGATAGCTTCGATCCCCATCTTTTCATCAGGGTGGAGACATGCTTTCGGCCAACCCTCTCTCCATCCAATCTGAGAAGATCTCTCAGCATCCGTGCCCCGGCAAAGGGTTACAGGGATTTCGGAGTTGAATCTGAATCTGTGACCATTTTCTGCTGCTGATTTTTACACTATTTTTAGGCACAGAAAGAAACCGTTCAGACGATCAGAAAAGGACTAGATTTGCCAGACCGCTGTCTGAGGGATCCTAATACGCTAGTTCTCTACCTAGAACTGATTTACCGCAAATATGATGGTGAGGAACTCGTCAATAAAGCTATTTTAAGAATCGCCATGCGGTGCTACTATCCAGGAGAGTTCGAGAAACTGATGACCGACCACGGTTTCCAAATCGCGGACCAGTTTGGCAACTATGGGAAGGGACAGAATTGGTTCTGCAGTTCGTGAGGTAATCCCCAATTACCTCATCCTTGACTCAGAAAACCACATATCTCCGTTTGCTCCTATCTTTGCCTTGACATCCTCAGTTGCATCGTTGAGTTCCTGAATCACTTCCTTCGAGAGCACCAAATCCACGGTTGGCAGGTTTCTCTTCAGTTCATCGGGATTCCTTGCACCGACGAGCATGGCCGTCACCCCCGGTTGCTGCCGAGCCCAGGCCAGTGACATATTCGCCATAGGCTCCCCAAGCCGCTCTGCGATGCCGTGAATCTCGTCGAGAGCGGCGAAGGCTTCTTCTTCAGCGCCGGTGTCCGAGTGTTCCGCGTTGGGCTGCTCTGAACTGTAAAGCCTCGTCCGAGACAACCCATCCGGCACTTCGTCGGCCGAAGCATACCTACCCGTAAGGAGCCCCTGGTATAGAGGGCTGTAGCAGATGATACCAATTCCATTTTCCAGGCAGATTGGTTGGACTTCTCTCTCAACACATCGCCACATCAAGCTGAAAGACCACTGGTTGGTTTCGATGTGGCCAATAGCCAGCAGGTCAGTAAGGTCCTTCCTTGCAAAATTGCAGACGCCAATAGCCCTGACTTTTCCCTGCTCTTTCAGTCTCTCCAGCGCGTCCATCGTCTCATCAATCGGCACTTTCCAGTTTGGCCAGTGTATCTGATAGAGGTCAATCCAATCGGTCTGAAGCTTCTGTAAACTTTGCTCGCATGCTCCGACTACATTGTCACCAACGAGTTGGAATCCGCCGAGCTTCGTGGCAATTACAGCTTCGTCCCGCCGGCCTTTCAGGGCTCTACCCAGGACTTCTTCGGATCGCCCGTAACCTGCGGCCGTATCGAAGAATGTGATCCCAGAATCGAGAGCTGCATGAACTGTTTCAATGGAATCTGCATCATTCTGGTTGCCCCACGTCTCTACCCCACCGAAAGGCCAGCAGCCCAGTGCCATCACCGAGACGTTGATATCTGTTTTCCCCAGCTTGGTATACTTCATGGATTACGATGCTCCTTGAATTGAGATGGTTGGGCCAAACTCTAATCCTATTCTGCACTCCGATTCATAACCGAGGTAAAGCAAAATGAGATTCCGGTACAAAAACTTGCATATCTGTTAGTATGCCCTTAAATGTAATCTTTTCCTAGGATTATCTCATGACTAATACTAAACATTTCAATTGGCCATTACCAGTCAAACACACCCAAAAAAGGTAAGTGGATGAAACTATACACTCTGAGCAGGCGTTGCGAGGTCGCGAAGCTTACGTGGCCATTGAAATTTCCGCTCCCCGGTAATAAGTGCACGGTGTTGATCCGATAACGTCTTGGCAAAGTCAGGGTCGGGATCATATCGATTCCAAGACTGAAACATGCTAGGGACGTAACCACCGAGAATTAGTAAACGGTCACGATTTGACTTTATTATTCCCGAAGCGTGAATCAGTGATTCGTAAAAGAGCAAGGTGGAACCAGCAGGTGCCTCCACCTGATGAATCATCGACCGGTCATCCATTGATGCGGCGACGACGGCCTCCTGTGGCACATCAGTAGGAACTTTGTGCGTTCCTGCGATGACGGTTGTACCGCCGTCATCTGGTCCAAGATCGGTCAGATTGGAAAGGGCTTTGACAAAGGAGAAGTGATAGAGTCCCTGATCATAATGATGATAGGCCGGATTAATACCCCGATGGAATCCAAAACGATCTTCCTTGTTCTCAACAGGGCGGCGGATGTGTGCATCCGATTGTGATAATCGGGCCGAACCACCAATGATCTCTTCGGCCATGCCGATGATAAAGGGGTGTGTGATATAGTCGAAAAAGCATGGTGCTAGATGCGGCAGGTTATCTATGCGGAAAAACGTTTCGGTCGTGCTAGTATTGAAGCAATTGGGGCCAGGTAGCTCCCCAGTTCGGCGAAAATCATCTTCGATACCATAGAGGGTGTCTTTGATGACATTTACTTCGTTCTGTGTTAACACATTCTCTATGATCACATAGCCATATATCTCGATATGAAGCCGTTGGGCGGGGGTCAAGGCTGGAAACGGGGTGAGTGTAGTTGTGTCGCTCATGTTTTTATTATAGAAGTGAATGAAACTTTTAACAAGTGCAAAAGCCACACAACCTTGACTCATGATTGACAGTCAAACTGTTAGCATTATTAACGGAGGAGAGATCAAGCATGAGTCAAATACCGGCTCAAGTCAGCCCAGAACAGTTTCAACATTATATCTGGCCCTATCTTTCCAAGGCCAAGCGCAGACTGGTCAGCCGGATTCCACTATATAGCTATTCCACCCAAGTTATTAGTATAATACTCAAAATAAAGATTTAATTTTCGAGATGAAAGCATATAGCTTAGATTTACGTAATAGAGTGATTGAGACTTACAAACAAGGTCGGCTGAAGAAAACAGAAATTGGCCGCAAGTATAGAATTTACTATCAAACAGTCTGTGCTGTGCCTGGATAAAAAGATATCATGAAACCGGTTCTTATCAATCACGACAAGGGGTGAATTGTGGTCGTCAGCTGCTCGATTTATCCCAGTTGAATCTGGATGGGACGCATAGCCTAGCTAAGAAAGGGAGAGAAGCGGTTGCTTATCAGGGCCGAAAAAAGGCTGAAATCAGCAATATTTTTTCCCTCACCGATGCCCATGGAGACGTCATCGCCTCGACGGAAGTCATTGCCGGCAACCACAATGATGCTTTTGAACTAGCAGACAATCTAGATCAGATATTTTCCTCTATCAAGCAACTAGGATTACCAATTATTGGGCCTATTTTAACGCTGACAGCGCCTTTGACACACTGGCTTGCCGTCGGATTTGCTTTAACCGTCATCTGATTCCAAATATTTCCGAGAATAAGCGGCATCGGAAAGGGCATAAACGGGGTCGCCCCCGTTTATTTGAGGCGGCTATTTAGGCCCAGCACTTCATGGCTGAGCGAACCTTTGCTTGGATCGATAAGTTCAAAGCGACTGCTGATTCACTTTGAGCGTGGCAAAGTCTACTTTCTTGGCCTTCATTGTATTGCTTTTACAATGATTAATCTACGTTATTTACTAGCGTGAAAAGTTTCAACTAGTTCTATACCTTTTGATTTTAGCCCAGAGGGTCGTTATCTTGCCTCTCAGTTCTATCGGCAAAATGGCTCCAAGTTCGCCTTCCATACTGATTTACCACTGGTTGGTTACTCTGTATTTAAGTTAAAATTTTTGTACAACTGAACTTGCTTCTTATTCATCCAGGATACAGTCTTTCCATTTAGTTCCCACATAATTCTCTGTTGGATTTGACTACCAATTTTGTCATATATTATCTATCTAACAGTTTGACTCAACTGCTTTGTTTATGTACGGTTGGTCAATAAATATCATAGGATAAAAATTATGGGTAGGTTAATTGGCGGGATAGTTATAATTTTTGCGGCCATTGCGCTGCTAATGATTTTGGCAAGTGGTGGGCAAGTTTGGATGGTTGAGATGTTTTTCGATCTACGATCAGCTGTTGCGGTAGTTCCCACGATTTTGGGGCTTTATTGGCAGAATTAGGGTTTAGGAATGTCAAAAGTGTTAGATTTTGGAGAGCCATGAAAAAAATATGCCATTGCCTTCGGATTTGTGGCAACCTTCATGGCCCTACGTTCAGCTCCTCATACTTCTGATGATCCATTAACACTTGGTCCCATGATTGCTGTTGCACTAGCATCTCCGCTTTATGGATTGATCATAGGTTTTAGTCTTGCAGATCCAATAGCAGATTATTTGGAAAATAAGCAGGAAGAGTCTTCTACTCCTCAAGATGTTTAGAAGTTATTCACTGCTTGGTTAGGGAACTTCCGATTGGGGGTGATGGTAGCACGATATGAATGAGCCTCGTATTTAGTGCTGCTAGATGATGTGGGTTCATAACCGTAACCAAGCTAAAGTTTGATCATTCTGGCCAGATGTAAGCAAGAAGCCGGGAACCATCATGGGTCGTCAGTTTAAATCTGACCTCCAGCTCCATTTTTTCCATTTGTTGGCAGTGCTTCTGGCCACACCAACCTTCTCAGCCACCGCACTATCATCTACCCACCTTTTAACTGTTTATCTTCACACGAAGTAACAGGTCTGACCTGTATTTAAGTTAAGACTTAAATACTAGGGCCAAACAAACATTACATATCAGATAAAAGAGTCACAATTCAGTCTGAAACAACGATCACATGCATATTTTTTAATAGAATTCACTACATCATATTAATATCACTCAAGGCATATAAAGAAGCAGAAGTATTAAATACTTCTGCTTCTTTATATCTTTAAGTCTGATGTATTATTTTTGGTTTTTTTAGCATTTAAAATCATTTATCTTACCCCAAGTTATAGATAGCTTATCCTCGATTGCTACAGCAGCAAGTATCTGACCTATGCCCTCCATAACCTCCTTAACTTCCACTTGACTTAAGGCACGATTACAGGCAGCCACTTCATCAAGAGCACCTTCGAACACATATTGAGGTCTCTCGACGCCTCCACCACCAACAAGTGGTACTTCCGCTGTACACTGTAGCCTAAATGTTGCCTTCCTTTCTCCAAACGGCACCATCGCCATAGGCAATCATTTCTTTGCCATTATATGTCCCAGCGATGTAGTGCTATGCATTGCCTACCGGCACCTTGTCCCTATATATCCAAACATGCCACTTGGTAGTAAACTAATTGAGAAACACTGAACCAGCTTAGGTCTTCTGATGGTAGTAGGAAGGATGTCAAACACCCCTATTCCCTCAGATTCTAAAATTCAAATTTAGAACTGAGGGAATCCCCAGTATCAACTTTATCTATATAATATCCCCTTAGAATCAACACGAACACTATATGGAACATACGGCACCAAATTTTCATCCGCTTCAACTATTGTTACTGAAGAAAAATCCAACACTTTGTCAAAGGAACCACAGTTGCTAAGCATTTGAAATACGCTCCCCTCTCCATTAATGTCAGTCCAGATGAATTCTACCAAAACGCAGTATTTAACTTCGGGGTAACTTGAAACAACCAGATGCAATACACTGTTCCACCATGCAGTGGGACGAATAGTGCAGTGTGCATTATCGCCATTTGGTAAGATCTGGCGAGCCTTATAACATGCAATGTTTGCAAAAACAAACTTTCTTGCTAGACTAAAAATTTCTGCAAGAATCCATTTTATATCTTCTTGACGGCAATGTTCTAAAACATCAGTTAATACAACAGCGTCATATTGTTTTCGTGGGAGTTTTTGATATGAAGGATACCCAGGATCATAACAATAAATCTCACTTACATTCCAATATTTTTGAAGACTCTGATATTTCATTTGATCTTTGTCTTCTAACAACATGCTCTCATACTGAAAACCTTTGCCACTTCCATAATCTAATAAGGTTTTCGAATTTGTTAAAGCAATCAAGTCTTTGATAGCAGTAATCCAAGGCACCATACTCTTCCCTGCATATACCATCTTAGCGTGTACTTTATTTTCCAAATCCCCATCAATATGTAATTTGCTATACATATCAATGTATGACAAATAAGCAGGACTAGGATTAGATCTATCGTATTTACTTTCCAAAGCGATTTCTAAGCTATCAGAGTTGCATTCCTTATCTAAAACCCGCCCACACACTGTAATAGCATTATCAGCTTGTCCGGTTATAGAATAAACATAAACCTGATTATAATAAATGTCTAGATAATCAGGGTTAATTGTTAAAGCCTGATTATATGAATTAATCGCAGCATCATAAAACTTCAATTGAACATATGCATTCCCCAAACCAGCATGTAAAATAGCAAAATCCGGGTTCATTTGTATTCCGCGATGGTATGCTTCAACTGCCTGCTCATATTCATCTAAGCAATAATGAGCGGCAGCCATAAAATAATAAATATCAATACCTTGAACACCATGTTGTATAAGCGGCTGTAGAATGTGTTTAACTTGGCTGTATTGTTTTGACTGATAATACTTATGCGCAATAGAGATCGCTTGTTGAAGATCAATCTTTTTCATGTTTCCCTCAAATCCCGTCATATTAGACATAGCAAAATGTATCAATTCCAGCTTCCACCAACCTTGGGTTATGCAAAATCCCTAGGGAGATGATGGAAGCCTGGTCATCTCCCTGTTGTACTCAGGATTTTAACTTAAATACAATTTATATCTCTAATTAATTCCGTCAACTTTGCCTTTCACGACCTATTTTCTGCCAAATAAAACTCACTGCATATCCAAATACGCCGCTTGGTATTAAACTAAATTGAGGACCACAACGGAGCGTACATCAAAGCCATACCATACGTTGCTTCAATTTCAAGTGCAGTAGAGCTCTCAGAGAAAAAAAGAACCTGCATATTAGCCCAAGAATCTAGAACTAAGATTGGAAAACTTGCTGTAATAAGTGCTAGTCGGTTCTTAATAAAAATTGGATGCAGCTAAGTTCAGGAGGAGGTAAGGCATTAGGAACCAGAGTAAGTAAAACATCATTCCCAAGAGGAAAAACAAGAGTAGTGAAAATAGTCCATATAGTGAGGATACTGTTCCATATGTATCAACACACCAACAATCAAAAACCCACTAGCGATAGTACGAACCTTTAACCTCTACCAATAAACTTCGCCATATTCAATCATTTTGCTTGTTATTTAATCATACTCCTCATACTTAAGTTTTTAACTTAAACAGGACTTACGCAAACTAAATGATCAGATGGTATAAGAAAGAATAGAATAACCAGTAGACAGAAGAAAACGATGGCAACACCCACTCGACTGGATTATTGCCAGTATCTTCTCAGTAGTCAAATTAATTATACCTTAACCAATTTTGCCGATCACAGTCAACACTTCAGCCATGATATGATCAATCGATATCTGGCGGCCGACCGTGTTACCCCTAGTCTAGTGTGGGAAAACGTCTCGCCCCATGTTATTAGTAATCAGCAAGGATATATCGTTTTCGACGATACCGTGCTGGACAAGCGATACTCATTCAACATTGAGTTGGTGCGCCGACAATACAGAGGAAACGCCCACCAAGTGATGAAGGGAATCGGCGTAGTCAGCTGTACCTATGTCAATCCTAATTTTAGACCAATTCTAGATTATCGACTATCGGATTTACCACCCCGAGGGGATGGCCAAACTAAGTTAGACCACGTGTAGCAGATGCTATCTTTAATAGTTTATCACAAGCGACTGCCCTTTGAGGCGGTGTTGATGGACAGTTAGTATGCTACTAAAGACCTGATGTTGCAGATTGAGAAACTGAAGAAACGCTACTATTGCCCACTGAAGGAAAATCGGCTGGTGGACGATTCTAACGACGACCGGTCTTACCAGCATATCAAGGACTTAATTTTCCAAAGTGCACCGAGTGAAACTTTTCCGGATAGTGTCTTCTACCAGACGCACGGATTGGGTGGTAACTAACGACGAGACTCAAAATTCGACTTCAGCCGCACAACAGGCGTGTGACTGGCGTTGGAAGATTGAGCAGTTTCAGCGTGAAAGCAAGCAGTTAACCGGTCTGGAACACTGTCAATGTCGATTGGCTCGCATTGTTCGTAACCACATCGGTGGTTATCTTGGTCTGGATTCGACTCAAGCAAGTGGCGCATCAGACCAGGCAAACCATTTATCAGGTCAAACATGATCTCTTATCTAACTATTTGTGTCAACAGTTGAAATCTCTCTCTATTAAAATGGTTCTTGCGTAAGTCCTGTATGATAGTTGGTTTGCCTCCAAAGAGAACATGATTTTATATCATAACCGGCATCAGAAAGAATTTGTGGCAGCAATCAAAACAAATCGCTTAGTGGCATTGAGAGCAGAAGATAAAGAAGAAGGTCGTTTTGTCAGAATTGATTCATTGACCTGGGCGGGACAACCTATATCAGCCGCTCAAATTAATCTAATAGACTTCCTAAAGTCTGAACATTTAAAATAGAAGACCATAAGCGAAAATCTATCAGGTAGTTTTATCTATAATATATACTAGGAGGACTACCTGATAGAATTATTCGCACTATTGATTTCTTGAATTTAGATGGTCAAACTCTTCTTGTCTCGTTATCTCTCCATTTACAACCTTCTCCAAGTTTGATAAGATATACCAGTTACACGACACCTAGAACTAATTTGTCTGAATCCTGATGGTTACGGATAAATCTGTGCCCAAAAAATTAACACTTCAACAACTTGAATCATTCTTGTGGGAAAGTGCGAATATCATTCAATACTGATTCTCTCTAGACCCCTAATTCGATTGGACACTTTTTACTCGAAAATGTCAATACATATTAATCGAGGAGGTGTTTACAGTGAAGAGGTTCTCCCCAGAACTGAAAAAGCAAGTGATTGCAGAGGCTAAGGAGCTCGGCAACGTCGCTGCGGTAGCCAGGCATCGAAGCAGGTTACCGTCCCCAAAAAAAGAGGACGGCCAGTTCCTGGATACACAGTCAATCCTAACGGGACGATAGTAACAGATGCCAGCATTGTAAAGGCACTCCGCGATTATAGGGAAGGCCTGAATTTTTCCAACGCGGGAGGCTACCATAAGATTAAGCATTACCTCCGCCGAGACTATGACTATCATCTCAATCACAAGAAACCGTACAGATTATACAAGCAAGAGGGTTTGCTCTTGCCACACCAAAAAAGAAGCCTAAAAAGAACCGCACTGGACCGAATCAGCTTTGGCAATTCGATCTCAAATATGGTTATCTTCATGGTGAGAATAGGTTCTTCTTTGTGACGGCTTTCATCGATGTTTTCTCACGCAAGATTATCGACTATCATGTCGGCCTTTCCTGTAAAGCGGGGAATTAACGACCACATTCTCCCAGAGATCTGCTCATGCTGCGCAGAGCACCATCCAGCTTCTCACTCTTCT
>DTUY01000132.1 GCA_012963885.1 Candidatus Poribacteria bacterium
GGGTGGGGAACTCCTCCGACAGATTGTGTCGGACGTCGGCGTCTATTTAACGGATAGACATTTCGATCTCGGTTACATGTTGGTTTTGACATCATTTCCTAATGGCTTCTTGTTTTTATTAATCACCTGTTTAAGGTAAGCCACCACTTGATCTTGTCCATTATATTTGGCCCAACCTAAAGCATCTGCTTAATAACGAAAATCTTTGATACTCTTATCCGCACCACATTCAACCAAAAACTGAACCATCTCTAACTTACCAAAAAATGCCAAATGATGCAGGATGGTAGCTGGTTCATGCAAGCTCCATTCGGTATTGATATCTACCCCTTGTTTGATTAGATAATCAGCGATCTCGATATGTTGGTTCATACAGGCCAAAGCCAGCCCATGCATTAAACCTACTTCATCTGTTTGGCTATTTAAGAAAGTCTGTACTTTTTGTATATGACCTGCCAACCCAGCTAGGGTTGGCAGGTCATTTGGTGGTTCCCAGAGTCCCTCAGCAACTCAACCATCTCTCGGTTACCATAGTCAATGGCATATACTAAAGCCTTGGACTTTGGACGAGGATTGAATTGTGTGATGTATGCTCTTCCAACCGCAATTTGGCAAACGCGTATCCGTTAGAGTAAGCGGCTTCAAGTAACTCAATTTGTTGTTTAATGTATTGTCGTTTAAGCAATGACGGTATTTTCTGAAAAACTGCTTGGAATGAGTCAATATCATTGGTTACGATTGCGTGTATGGTCTTGACCATTTGCGACATTTCCCATTTGGGAAATGTATCAGTTACGCAGATTATTCCGCGGTGTTGGATTAGGTAGTTAAGAAAGGCTTCCTTGGTTAATTCCTTGATTTGTTTTGCCAATTCAGCATTCATACCTATAGCCTGTTCCAACAGAAAATCAGCCGCGCGTTTTGCCCAAAGCGAATGGCATATCGAAAAGCGTCGGTAATCAACCGATCGTCCGTAAGCTGATGATTTTGAATTTGCCATCTTTGGTGTAAAGGATTGGAAGAATTTTTTAGCCACTTCGTTGGCGGGGTTGCATTTGGCTTGAGTTTTTTCTTGTCAAACCAATTTTCCAAATCTCTAGATTTACCAAGAACGGCTATGGTACGTATATTTGTTGGTAGCATGAACTTGTGACTCAATAATTTAATCATTGGTGAATCGGCTGTGTTGAGAACCCGGAGGTAAACTTGGCATCAACTAAGGCTCCGTTTTCTAAAAGCACGTCTGCACATTCTGGAGTTGACCAAAAACTGGGGTCATCACCAGCGAAATTGGCATATGAAAGAGTGTGGTGAATCAGTCTTTGGCTTGGATCTTTTGGATCCGAACAACGCGATAATTGGCAATGAGTTTGCAGCAATATATTCAGAGATTGTGGGTCTTTTTGCTGAATGAATTCGACTCCCTGTTCAAAGATTTGAGAAGTGTTTGTTATGTTCCTCAACACCTTTGCGTATACTCGCAATTTAAGTAATCCGTAGTTTTGACCGTGGACCTTTTAGAGTAGCATGGCAATTTCAAAGTCTCAAATCTCCTGACCAAAGCATAGGACATATCCATTGTTATCTTTAATCAAGAATTGTTGCATTTGAAAGAAGGTAATTTCCAGTGGCTCAATGATTTCTACCCCTTTCTGCTTGTACTCATCAAAGAGTTGATCGATCCCTTGACTTAACCAAATATAGGCATCAAACCGACCATTTTGCAATGGTTGAGGAGCTTTTGTGTTGTCTTGGCTAAGCATTAGTTGAACAGATCCACGAAAAAGAATAACAAAATTGGGCGGCTCTCCCCAGAATCGGTTGAAATCAAAACCTAGCGAATCTCTGTAAAATTCGGCTGAAGCTATCATATCAGTAACTATCAAATGAGGTGCTATATCGTTGAATTCTATTTTTTCCATTAAGTTCACCCAGTATTATCGTTTTTACCTCTGGTCTGACTAGGCAGGCGAATTATCTGTATTATTCTTCACCAAAACAGTAACAGAGTCGGTCTGGAGCGACGATGAAGAAAATACCATCATCATTAATCTGTTCAGAGAGTGAGGCATTTTCACATTTTGTCAGACCATTAGCAGAGAAAAAATCAAATGCTGCCTGAACCGAGCTAACTTTGAAATAGCTTCCCTCCTCTTCAGGGTCGCCACCGTTTTCAGCCAAACCAATCTTTACGTCCTGCCGCCACAGGATAGCCCGTTTATGAGGGTCTTCAGCGCGCTCGAGGACTTGAAAGCCCATGAAATCTTCATAGAAAGGAATGGCGGTGTCTAAATCTTTAACTGGCAGGTTCAGTACATCGTCCTGGTAAGGCGATGCTGTGATAAAAAGCAAATCGGACATATTGTATTTCTCCTCAATATTATATTTAATTAATGATGCACTCAGTTTGCAAGAAAGTAAACAGTTCCATGCTG
>DTUY01000133.1:0-1548 GCA_012963885.1 Candidatus Poribacteria bacterium
TTTTATCCTAATATTTTAAATGTTTCAGTTTGATGAAGGAGGATTATGATGCAGGCAATTTGCTATGCTATGTGTTTTGTTTATTTATACACTGATGTTAATCAGAATTATGAAATTGTGGGTCAGTCGGAACCCGAGGGGCACGTCTACCAACGATGGGATGGCCCGGGAATGGGTTCTATGATTATTTCAACGGTTGCTGGGGCCAGAACATCTCCGTGATTCAAAGTCCGGATGCCAGCCCCATTCAGGAAACCGCCCTTCGGGAATTTTCACGCTTGACGGCGTTAATAATGGGAAGGGCCCCTTTACAAGTTAAGGAGAATTTATTAGACCATATTCGTGAACGGGTAACGGACATCGTCTTGATAGGCCCTTCAGCATTAAGTAACCAGATTATGCAAGCTAACAACATCAGTCTCGATCCAGTTACAGGTTCCGATGGATATCTTATTCGTTCTGTTGAGCTAGATGGAAAGAATTATCTCCTAATTCTGGGTGAACGTGCTGTTGTTGCCTTATATGGTGTTTATGAATATTTTGAGAGATTCTGCGACGTTGGTTATTTCCCGGAGGGAGATCATATAATACACAAGGAACGCTTGCCACTAACAAAACTGGATGTAGTCGATCGACCGCGGTTTGCCTACAGAGTACAACACTTGGAAAGCCGTGCAGTCAATCTGGTTCAAAGTTCGTATTATTGGACTCTAGACCAATAACGGCATGCCATTGATTGGATGGTGAAAAACAAATTCAACATGGAACTGCCGATGAACGAGCGAGGATTTGTCACCAATCCTTCAAATGAGGCTAACGATGGTGCTTTTCGTTATGTAACTTTAGAGCGATATGCCATGGAGCGCGGTTTTCGTTACCTCCTTTATCATCCTTTTGATGTCTATCCGGATGGTGAGCATTCTGATATGCTTCTGCCACAAGAATTCAATCGCCAGAAAGATCGAGAGGAATATGGTTTCCATGATGTTGTAGACTACTATTACAGCAGTGGGGAAGGTGGCGTCATGGAGGAACGCATCAAAAACGCGCTGGTCGTCCACGCCAAAGATCCGGAAGCGAAAGTCTTTCAGGATATGTGGGATTTGACGGGATTGTCTCCAACTGACTTTGCCGATAAACTTCCTGACTATGTAAGCGCCGGTGAATTGATGGTTTTTCGTGAGCCGGCTCATATTGAAGCGGATTACTATGGTGGCAAGGAGTGGTTTATGGTCTGGATTCCATCGCTGTTTTGGGGTGAAACTTTGGGTGGTGATTTAAAACGGATCGTAAGAATTGTGCGGGAAGTTACAGAAGACCCTAAAGCAGGAAAATGTAATGGATTGTGGCCTATGACTGAAGGTCAGTACTATTGGAACCATCGACTCTATGGGTTTGTTAGTGCACGTCTGGCATGGAACGCTGCTGATTGGACCTTAGACCGTCTGGTTAAACGTTATGTAGAACTGCGTTACGACCATCCATTCCGCTTACCGATGAATTGGGCTATGAAACGACTTGTGGAATGGATGGCTAACCATAACCCTG
>DTUY01000133.1:1648-30373 GCA_012963885.1 Candidatus Poribacteria bacterium
ATAACCCTGATCTTCGCCGTGTGTTGGAAAGTTGCTTGACTTTGGCTGATCAGTTGGAGAATGATCCCTTTTTCGAGAGCGATCTTACTGAAATTGCACGCACATATTACACACAGATATGGGCATCTAACTTCTTGGAACTTCGCCGAGCTGGACGTGACGCAGCTGAAGCTGTTCGTGGCAACAGATCTTACGTCACTTACGGCTTGGAGAATATGCTGTTCGACGTTGATTTTGATCAGGAACAGAACGAATCATCGAAATTTCAACTTAAAGGACCAGGCGTGTTGAGAACAACGTATTAACAAGAAACAGTGGTTCCAGCCATCAACTTAAAAAGGAAGAAATTGCTGATGGAATCACGCGTTTGGAGCCGAAAGTTCACCATCCTCAACTGATCGTGGCTGATCCCGGTAATAATAATTATGCGTTACTTATACAATTTCAACCTAAGCAAGAACAGGGAACAATTGTCTTCTTCGTAAGAGGAAACAGCCCTCAAGAAGCAATCACAGTTGAATTTAATTATGGTGATGGACAGGTAACTGTCCACGGCAATGGATTTGGCGACCGTCCCCAGGAATTAAAGCAACAAAGCTTTGGCGTATGCACTTTATCGGATACATCATGGCATCAAGCAGTAATTCGGGCGACTGGTAGCTTGGTTAAGCTTTATATAGATGATGAATTGATCGTTAATTTTGACCACCAAAAATTGAGAGGATACATACCTATTCAACTTCAGAGTCAAAAGTGGGACCAAGGTGGATTCGGAATTGAAGTTCACGGTTCTGGAATTGTTATTAGACAGTTAAAGGCATGGACAATAGATTCAGAGGTTTCATTGCCAGCCGTTACCATAGAGGATGAGGAGAAGTTCGAAGAAGCCAACCGTAGAGCCAAAAAATGTACTCTTCTTTGTGATACTATCTTTGAAGCTAGCAACAATTTGTTGTCAATGCGACCCGAGTTCTCTGTAGAGAAATTCATTCGACCTGAATACCAAGCCACTGACCCAGAAGGTTGGCTAAGTTTTTCAACCAGTGTTCGTTCCAACGGCTTTCTCAGAGCCTATAATCGAACCGAGAGTTTTGAAGTAAATGAACGTGTTTATCGGCGAGAAGCACAGGTCTTTTCCGGCCATGTATTGGAGCAAATTAAATCAAGATCAATGGAACAGGTTGCCATTGGTGATCCCGAATTTTGTCAGGGCATCCATCAAATTTGGCGGGAATGGATTATAGATCCTGTTCCGTCTCGTTCGAAGTTCGGAGGTTCGACCACAAAAGCCATTTTACAAGGACTTGCTTCTATAGACAGCTTAGATCAAAATTAATTAGTGCAACCTCAATTCTTGTGCTTATATGGAATTCCTTCTAGCAAACCCGCATCGTGCATCTGGTCCCAATTGTCCAGAAAAAGAGTATTCCATTCGTCCGTCAGAGAAGAGGTCATCATATCCTGAAAAACTGACCAGAAAACAATTATTCCGTCTGCACCGTCTCTTAGAGCTCGGTAAGCGGTATCCACTGACCGTATCAATGCTGCGGTAATATATGGACGATTCTCCCAGGTTTTAAATGTGGTATAGCATTCTCGAACCAATTTCGTCGGATCGCCATTGACTGCTAGAAAAGGATCGCAAAATGGAAGTACATGGGTGGCGCCGGCTTGTGCTACTGCGGTTGCTTGAGGCAGAGTAAACACTGTGGTGCAAAAGGTTTCGACCCCTCTTACTTTAAGTTCCGCAAAAGCATCCAAAGCATATGTTGTCATTGGTATTTTCAGGATTATCCTACTGGAAAGCTTGGTGAAGATCTCGCCAACATCAAGAAGTTCTTGGGTTGAGTGCCCATCGATTTCGACTGCTACTTTTTTATCTGTTATGTCAAGGTAGCGCTTGATTACTTCAGTGAGTTGACCATATTTTGTTACCATTTCGTTTAGTACAACGGTGTTGGTTACAATTCCAGCTATTCCTGATAACATCCACTGTTTTAGATCTTCCGGATCCCCGGCCAACCAAATGGCAGGCCCACTTGACACTTGATGATGTTGATTAACTGAAAGTATTGACATGATAAACTCCAAATTGATTTATGGATAAAAAATTCACAAACGTTTGAATAATCTGCTATTCTTTTGTTCTTAATCTGCAGGTTATTGTATCAGTTTTTGCAGTTTTATCAATAGTCTGCCGTCGTTTTAGAGTTGAATTTCACATATTGAGTTTGCTAAGATGTGTTGAGGTGGAACGTTCAGCAATGCCTGAATTGTATGGATCGGCTAACAAGAATTTTGAGACCTGAAATTAGCTGATGATTTCAATATCTTCAAATACGCATTTGAGCCACTGTTTTTTTAATCAATTTGAATATTTAAAAGGAAATGAAAGATGGCTTTAAAAGTTGGGATTGTTGGCCTGAGTGGCATTGGCAACAATCACGCAAATTGTTATGCACAAGATGATCTGGCGGAATTAGTTGCTGTTTGTGATCTAATGAAAGAAAAGGCGGATGATACTGCCGAAAAGTTTGGCGCAAAAGCTTATTATAACCTTCAAGATATGATAGATGGAGAACCAGACCTAGATATAGTCGATGTCAGTACTGGTGGAAACGAAAACGGCAGTTGGCATTATGAACCAACTATGCAAGCTTTGGATTCTGGCAAACATGTTCTAGTGGAAAAGCCGATTTCTAACGACATCAACGAAGCTCGACAAATGGTGGCTAAGGCGGACGAACAAGGTGTTTATTTGGCCTGTAACCTGAACCACTATTTCACCCCGCCCGCCGAACGAGCCATGCAGTATATGTACGAGGGGCACGTGGGAGAGGTCGTCTACTGCCTACACAAAATGGGGTTTGCTGGTGGTGAACAGACGTATGGGCCGCAAAATTCCCCGCGTGTCAAAGGGTTTCCCTACTTTCACGCCAAGGCATTTTTAGCCCACCCGTTTAGCGTGATGCGTCATTTTTGTGGCGACATTACGCATGTGCAGGCCTTCATGAGTCAGCCCAGTTTCCGCAAAAAAGCGGGTGATGTGATGGTGTCGATCAATAGCATCCACGTTAAATTCCAAAACGGTGCCATTGGTTATCTGTTGAGTCAACGGGGTGATACTACCTTCGGTTTGGGGGGCTGGTGGAGTGTGGAAGTTGGTGGAACACGCGGCACCTTCTGTATTGAAAACTGTATCGAAAAGGTGACTTTCTGGCCAGCTCCAGGAACAGAAGGTGCGGCGGCACCAGAAAAACTAGGTGTTGGTGCGTCTCCGGGCCCAGTAGTACACGAATCGGGTCAATCCGATTTTGGAGCCACTTTCCCCTTGCGGATTCACGCCTTCTTGGAGGATGCCACTAACCAAGTGCCACTCAACCAAATTCGGGCTTCTGGTCGAGACGCACTGGCTACGCTAGAATACACCTGGGCGGCGATAGAATCGTATGAGCAAGGCGGGATTTTGGTTCGTCCCCACCCATTGCCGACCCTCAAAGGAAACCCCGTTACTCAAAATGCGTAGTGTTCAGGTAACTCCCTTCAAAGTAACGGGCCGTTACTCAGAATGCATAGAATATAAGAGACGCCGTTTTGGGACAATTCGGTAATCATTAACATTTAAAATTATAAGGAGTTATTTAGTGAAACTCGGTGCAAATTCAGTTTTGTTTGGCGGTTACGATATGGAAACCGCCTTCAAGCACATCGCTATGGCGGGCTACGACGGTATCGAACTGTCGGCTATCGACGGCATGAGCCAACACTTGGTCCTCGACCGTTGGCAAGAATTGACCGACGAAATCAAGCAGTTGGCAAAAACCTATGAGCTTGATCTGTTGGCTATGGAACAACCGTCAAGAGATGTAGAAAAGATGGAGAAAGCCTTTCAAGCGGCGGTCGAAATCGGTATTCCGATTGTCAATTGTGGTCCCGGCGGTAAGAGCGACGACGAAGACGCTTGGCCGGAAGTGATTGATTCACTGGGCAATTTGTCTGCCATGGCGGAGCGGTACGGCGTTACGTTATGTGTCAAAGCGCACGTTGGAGCCAGCATCTACAATACGCCAACCACGATCCGAGCGATGGGGGCCATCTCTTCGCCCGCCTTTGGTATTGACATGGATCCGTCACATATTCATCGGGCTGGCGAAAATCCAGTCGAAGCCATCGCCGCTGTTGCCTCGCGGGTTAAGCACGTGCATATCCGTGACTGTAAAGGTAATTTCCAGAACCAAGCGTCGGCCGCCGATGGCCGACAGTTCGATACCGTCGTAACTGGCCACCGGGCACCGGGAAAACCCGAAATGCAGGCTAATGGCCGAGGCGACATCGATTTGGTCGGTTACATCGCCGTTTTGCATCAGAACGATTACACAGGCCCGCTGAACTTAGAGGTCATTGGCGCCAAAGAGTATTCACTGGAGCAGTGTTGTACCATTGCTGCTGAGTCGCGAGGACACATGCAAGCTTGCATGCAAACTTGTGGCGCCAGATAGGCTGAGGTAGTGTCCAGCATAGATGCGAACCTACCAGATTCGATGAAAGCCATTATTATCGGCGCCGGCCGTGGTCGAAGGTTGATGCCACTGACAGAGGATACGCCAAAATGCTTTGCGAAAATTGGAGAGAGACGCATACTCGATCTGATTATCGAGGCCTGGCATACTATGAATGTTACGGATCTTGTGTTTATCGGCGGATATCAAATCGAAAAGATACAAAAAGAGTATCCGAATCTACGATTTTATTACAACCACAACTGGCAGAACAATAACATCCTAGCTTCGCTCTTCTGTGCGGAAGCCGAGATGAATTCTCCATTTGCCTGCACCTATGCTGATATCATTTACCGTCCATGGGTAGTGGAGCAACTACTGCAAACCAACCACGATATCAGTTTAGTTATTGATGCTGATTGGAGAAAACGGTACACGGCACGTACTATGCATCCCGAAGATGATGCTGAAAAGGTTTTAACAAAAGGGAACTCCATCACTAGAATAAGCCGCGCAATCTCGCCTGAAGAGGCTGATGGAGAATACATAGGAGTGGCAATGTTTAATCAAGAAGGGGCAAAAATCCTGCGTCAACATTATCACCGTGCGGTGGATAAATATGGCAATATGCCCTTTCATGGTGCCGTTTCATTACAAAAGGCGCATTTAATTCAACTTTTTCAGGAGATGATCCAAGAAGGTATAAAAATCTGCAAAGTTGAGGTTGCCGGTGGTTACCATGAGATTGACACCACACAAGATTACGAAATTGCAAACAAAGTCTGGTAAAAGGAAATGACAGGTTCCAACCCATTAACCAAGAAAAAAGCGCTACCATTATTCCCTACTAGCATTGTTGGCAGTATGCCGAGACCCGATTTTGTACAGGACCTTTTTTTGTTAGAAAACAGAGAAAGCCGAAATGATTTGGATAAGCGTGATAATCTTGATGCTGCCGTCCGCTACATCATTGCACTTCAGGAAGCTAGTGGAATTGATATTATTTCAGATGGTGAATGGCGCCGCCGGTCTTATATTGGTGTCATAGCAGACATAGCTAATGGTTTTGAACTAACTATCCATAACGGTAGGCATTGGACAACAGTGGTGGATAAACTTGAGGTCAAGCAACAGGGGGTAATTGCCGAAGAAGCTAAATTTTTGGCTCAGAACACAAATTGTGACACAAAAGTTTGTCTTCCTTCGCCATATCTTTTGGGACAACGCATGTGGGACCAAGAGAAGTCAAAAGATGCTTATCCCACCCGTGAATCCTTTATGTACGATCTTGTGCCGATACTGCGCAATGAATTGCGTTTATTGAAGGATGCGGGCGCAACTATTGCACAGTTTGATGACCCGCATCTGTGTTTGTTTGTCGATGAGAATATTCGGGCCACGTATAGGGACCCAGAAGGTGAAATGGAATTGTGCGTTGAATTGCTCAACCAAATTGTCGCTGACGTTGAAGGTATTCAGATTGCAATTCACCTGTGCCGAAGAAATAAAGGTAGAGACGGATGGGTAGGAGAGGGAGGTTATGAACCGTTACTTCCTTATTTGGCACGCCTTGATGTGGATCAATATGTAATGGAATTTACCATTCCTGTTGCGGGTGATGTCTCAATTTTGAAAGCCATCCCTGAAGATAAAATGGTCGGACTCGGTTGTGTCGACTGCCGTAGCGAACATATCGATACACCAGACGAAATAGTCGCCCGAGTTGAAAACGCACTTCGTTATCTAGAACCGCAGCAAATTGTATTGAATCCAGATTGCGGTTTTGCTCCAGGAAATGCCGCAGAGATACCTCTGGATGAGGCCTATCAAAAGCTCAAAAGCGAAGTCAGGGCGGCCGAGATATTACGTGATAAGTATGCGTAAAATCCCTCTCGAATTCAATATCATGCGGTGAATTGGGAAAGCTAGACTTATAGAAATCAGATCTAGTTGCCAATTGTAATTTGACTTAGCCCCTTTCCTTCCTCTACCCGAAAGAATTGATCGGCGTTAATTCCTTTGAAGTGCTCAGTAAGTCCACTCGGCCAATGGATTTCCACAAGATCAACGACTGTCGACTGCCCCAAACCAAAATGTAGGCGCATGTCGCTGTGAGAAGGATAACTACCGCCACTTTTGACTTCACGTATCTGAGAGTGCCCTGATACCACCACTTTGATACGAACGCCAATCCCATCCCGATTGCTCCGAGTACCAACCATTTCAAATACCAGCCAGTGGCTCTGACCATCAGTATCGTTTCTCAATAAATTCGGCGACTGGTGAGAGTTAGTGACCAAAATATCGATATCCCCATCATTATCGTAATCTCCCAAGGCGGCACCGCGACTTACCTTTTTTAAATCTAGCCCCGGACCAGATTGGTCTGAAACATCTTCGAAACTTTGATGACCGCCGTTTCTGAACAGTTGGTTAGGCTGTTCGTAGGTCATGCTTGGCCGAATTTGCTGGATATTATCATCGATATGCCCGTTGACGATAAAGAGATCTAAATAGCCGTCGTTATCTAGATCCGCAAATTCGGCTCCCCAAGAGAGATAAGCCAGCCCCTGTCCACCAATTCCCGATTGATAGGTTATATCAGAGAAAAAACCGTTTCTATCGTTTTGATATACGTTATTTGGTTCGTCATGAAAATTTGTGATCACTAAATCGAACCAACCATCATTATTAATGTCTCCGAAAATGGGTGCCATACTGCTTTCAGCCGATCCTGTCTCGCTAAGGGCGACTCCGCTTTGAAACGCAACATCAGTAAATGTACCATCATTGTTATTTTTGTGTAGCCTGTCTGCCACCTTATCATTAGCCACAAACAGATCGATATCACCATCATTGTCGTAATCGCACCAGCAAATTCCCATGGCTTTGTCATCAGGATAAAATAAGTTGGCTTTTTGGGTGCAGTCGGAAAAAGTACCATCTCCATTGTTACGATAAAGGACGCTCGGTGAACCAGTGAATACTTCCGGAGTACAGTAGAGTTGAACACCAGACCTACCACAGACCGGATTATTTTCTAATCGATATTCCACATAATTGGCAACAAATAAATCAATATCATTATCATTATCATAATCAGCAAAGGCCGCAGCCACTCCCCATCGATTATCGCCCACACCAGCGATTTCCGTAGTGTCCGTGAAAGTGCCATCTCCATTGTTATGGTACAAAACATTTGGACCGTAGTTCACCACGTAAAGATCTAAAAAACCGTCGTTGTCATAATCACCAATGGCGCAACTAAATCCATATCCCTGATCACCGATGGATGCTTCTAAAGTTATATCTGTGAAAGTGCCATCTCCATTGTTATGGTAAAGGGCGTTTTTTCCAACCGTAGATGTTCCGGGTAAAGCTGTACCATTTACGAAGTAAATGTCGAGATCTCCATCTCTATCATAATCAAACCAAGCTGCACCAGACCCGAGCGTTTCCAGATAATACTTTTTTCCACTGCGACCGTCTTCATGCTTAAATAGAATACCCGATTCAGGAGTGACATCAGTGAAATGTATAGCCGGGCTAATTGGAAGATTTGCCACCCAAAGAGTTAGACAATTTACGATCCAAGAAGCATAAACTCCTTGCCTGTTTCTTTCATTTTTTTGCATTATTTTTTTCTAGCTCTTTAATCTCTTGAATTGCCTTTAAACCTTCTTGGAAAACTCGATTATTGGATTCTAAACTTAAGGCTTTTTTAATTGTTTCTTCAGCTCGATCATAGTTTTTTTGCAGGTAATACAGCCAGGATAGTGTGTTGAGATATGCCGCTGAACTAGGTTGAAGTTCAACTGCTTTCCTAGCTAGTTCCAAAGCTTTATTCTGATATTTACCCCAACTCCCATATAAATGAGCTAAACGCTCATAAGCATCAGCAAATGACGGTTTAGCTTTAATAACGCGCTGATAGGCATTTTCTGCCTGCTGATATTGTTCTCGCTCCGCATAGATTCTGCCCATGAGGTAATGTACTTCAACCATATCAGGTGCACTTTTCAGCACCGTGTTGTAATGTTCTATCGCTTCGTCAAATTTGCCCTGTTTTGAAGTAACAATTCCTAGACGATAATGGGCGATAACAAGATTGGGGGAGCCCTTCAAAACTTCATAATAATGATGGTGTGCCGCTAACAGCTTCTCTTGACGTAGATTGAGTTCTCCAAGAGCAAGGTGTGCCTGTTCCTGATAACGGTCGGATTGCTTTTGGTCAGTGAAATCAGAAGATAGGGATAATAAGGCGTAGAAGGCGTTTTTAGCTTCCTGTAGAAGAGAAAGCTTTAAAGCAATATTGCCAAGATTTAGCAGAACTTCAGGTAAATTCGGCTGTAACTTCCTGGCTTGGCGGTAGGCATTGAGTGCGAGTTTGTAATCGCTGTCGTCCTTAGTACTCTCCGCCTTTTTCAACCGAATGAATCCGAGACCAGCATGAGCTTCAGCCATTTTCGGATTCAGCTGGATTGCTTGCTGCTGGGCTTGGTTAGCTTGGCTGAAACGCTTAAGCAGAGAAAAAGCTCGACCAAGTCCATTATAGGCTTCGACCAAGTTCGGGTTATAGGAAATCGCTCTTTGGTAATATTGTATTGCTTTTTCATGTTTTCCTTCGTTCAAGTAAAGTGTGCCCAAGTTATTAACAAGTATGGCACGCTGATGCGAAAAAGGATCTGTTTCATCTCTTTCCCACTGCTGAAACATCTTCATTTCCCGTTCTGCTTTTGCTTTTTTCCCTTGTTTGAAATATAGCAGTGCCAATTGATAATGGGCATAGGGCAGAGATGGATCTTGTTGGATAGCTGAGACAAACGCCTCTTCTGCCGTCTCCCATTTCTTCTTACGAATTGATACAAGACCAAGTTGAAAATGAGTGTCGGCCAAAGGCTGTATTTGAATAGATCGGTGGCAATACGTTTCCGCCGCCTCCAACAATCCTTGTTCCAGTGAAATCCGGCTTAGATAGTAATATATATCAGCCTTTGATGTTGTCGCTATTTTGTTAATCCAATCCCAATTTTTATTTCTGAAATGGGATGATGGAAGAAAATGTTGAAGATGGCTTTCCGTTGGTTGTATCAGGTGTATTGATCTTAAAAAAGCTTCTTCTGCTTCTTTGTGTTGGTGCAATTGAAAGTAAGACAGTCCAAGTTGGATATAGATTTCACCATGATTTGGAAACAGACGGATCAATTCCCGGAATATTGCGATAGATTCCTCATACTTTTTCTGTAATTGATAAGTTCGTCCGAGCCAGTAATTTCCTTTTTCGGATTTTGGATCTAACTCGATTGTCTTCTGAAATGCGAGAATTGCTTCTTCCAAAATATCATAGGCCAAATAAGCTAAGCCCAGGGAGAGTCTTGCCTCTACAGAATCGGGGTTCTCCGCTATAGTTTTCTGGTATCTTATTATCGCTTGGGTAACATCATTTCCCTTCTCGTTATCTTGCGCTGGCAAAAATTGACAGATAAAAAGGCTAACACCAGAAATGAGTATCCAAACTACTATTGATAAACGCAGTGACGCCATGAACGAGTAATTTCCTTGAGATGCGTTTACAACTGGTGAGTGGAATTCAGATCAACTAGGTCCAAAGGTAACACCATGTCAAGGCTGTTGATTAGAAAACTCATACACGAACAGGTTATTAAATAAGTTCCAACATTCGAATACGAATTCGGTCATCTTGACGACATACCTACTGGGACGAAACTGTTGTCACATTCATGTCCTGGCATTAAAATTTACTTACATTACTGAAATTTGTGCTTGATGCTTCCCCATGAACTGGCGAGTTTATGGGATGGCTGCACAGCAAGGCCGCGCATAGACTCACCGATCTCCTGTTTGGTCTTAATCCGTGGTGAGAGACGAACTTCGTCCAACTTTCCATCAAGCGCATAACGATCCAGCGCGGGGTTTGATTGGTAAGTGCCAAGAGAGGCTTTGCCACCCACGACTTTCAATGCTTGATCTTTATGCTCAATCTGGTGAAAGAGATTACCGTCGATGTACCATTGGATTTTACCGCCTTTCTTACCATTAATCTTGTGAGTAATAGCAACATGGGACCATTTACCAAATTCCCATTTAACATCAGCAGTGTGAGTGGTATACTTGGCACCATTAGCATACTGGTATGCCAATTTCCCACTGCCTTTGTAGATATAAATCCAGTGATAACCTGCTCCTGCACCTTGACCATGTTTGCTGTAGAAAGTTGACCAATTGGAGTTTAGTCCATCAAGATTTACCCATGTTTCAAAGGTGATCTCGTCGTCTGTATCCAGTTTTTGGGACTCTGGGATTTCAATGAAATTTGCGTTACTGAAGGCCAGTGCAGTACCCAAGTGAAGTTCAGGGCCTTTAACCCATTTCGGTTCTTTATTCCCTCCAAGTTTGGCGTGGTTTTCATTACCGGAAAAATCTTTGGCCACTTTTCCATTGCCTTCGTCAAAGTGGAAGGAAAAGATCGTGCCTTTGTCGTAGCGATCCGGTTTTTTTCCTTGCACAAGCAAAGGGATCGACATCAAGAAAATGGCAGCCACCAACACAGTTGTGAGAGTGGATGAGTACGAAAAATTCGACTCTTTCATAGGAACTATCTCCTCTCTTAGATTAGGCATTTGATTTTTTATAAATTACATTGTTATTGAGTGAAAATGAGAGCCGTAAATAGAGCATCGACGGTTGGTTGTTGCCCAAGCTACCATTTAGCATGTTTCATGGCCCATCCCGTGCTGCCTTCTCTGAACCTCGCACACGTTTTTAGCTGACAGTTTGTCCTCTGTAGCTCACGTTTGCAGTTATAAGCAATCACCCACTGTCTGATTGATTCGTTTGGCGGCGCTCCTCCGCCTTCTCCTTAATTTTATCAGCAAAATCGGGGTAATCGGCCATGGCTTGCACGAAATCGTCTCTTTCCAAGACAAATAACTCGCAATAAGTCAATGTCTTAACGGATGCCGTACGCCTAACTGAATCAAGTAACGCGATTTCACCAAAAAATGAGCCGCTTTTCATTATGCCAACAATTGTATTATCTGCTTTAGAGATTTGTACTTCACCATGATTGATAAAATACATTTCGTGACCGATTTGGCCTTCGTGAATCAAGTAGTCTTCAGGCGGGAGCACAATTGGTCTCAGCTTTGCCAATATCTGTTCAATAAATTGGGAATCGGCATCTTTAAACATAGGCACAGATTCAATCAGTCTCTGATTTAGGCACAGAGATATTTGCGTGCTCAAACTTCGAGGCAAATCATTCAAGTAATATTTCTCGACTGAAAGAAAGTCTGTTGACGTGTCCCTATTGTATTCCCACATGTATTGATAGTAACTCCGAACTTTTTTTTGCAACTCCTGTGGCACCTTTTTTTCTCGCAAGTAAGTTTGAATCCTGTCTAATTTTTCACGAAATCGTGATCGACTCGCATTCATATCTGAGATTACAGAAGCCACATTACCAATGATAAATGCATACATTGTTACGCCTAGCATCATGACGAAAATAGTGAACCCAAGTTCCTGCCCCGTCTGCTCTGCGGAAGAAAGATTGTCATATCCGACAGTCGTTAGCGTCATAACTGACCAGTATAAGGCCTGCAAGTAGCCATGAAAACTAATATTAATTTCACGAATCAAAAACCAGATACAGGCAATCCAATGCTCAACTAGAAAGATGACAATCAGCAACCTTAGAAGCCGGATGAGAACTGGGTTGGAGTTAATACTATCTTCCCAAACTTTGAAGACAGAAAAGCTATCAGAAATACGTAATAAACGCGGAATCCTGAGAAGTACGACCTTCCATACTTCCAGATTCGGATAGAGCAATCTGGCAAAAATATCGATGGGAATACTAGAAAATAAGTGCTTCCAGAAACCAGTTTGGAAGTAATTTTTTCTAACATGTACTTTGTCGTTAATAAACTGACCTCTCTCAATGTAACCAATACTAAACCTTAAGAATAGGTTGGAAATTAAGATTAAATCGAATCCAAGATCTAGGACAAATCCGAGATCTAGAACTGATATACTAACTATCTTACCTATAGTCGCCACCTGAAACGGGATAAAGATATAATTATAAATAGTGGTGAATACTATTAGTGTGTTCCAAAAACTAACGATCTTGGATTCTGGATGTAAAATCTTCATCGCACTCGAGTTGCTAATTTGGTGTGTAACTTGCCCATCATCAGGAAGAATGATACTTAATTTTTATCGGTTGATAAATTATAAAAGGGATTAGACTAGTTTATAGAATTATTTCTAGATGCGACCCTTTTATATACTTGTTTTTGCTTGTCATAGTAACTAGTTTAACACTTTTTTTGTGTGCTAAACTAGTCTAGCCTTTAAACAATGTTTGTGGAACATCACTTAACATGGAAGTATTGGCGAACAACCAGGCATAATCATTCGTTAGAATTGGTATTAGTAACCTCTGGAAAATTCGCCCTCTTCCCGTGTAATCACTTCGAGCAATGCGGGTCGACCAGCTTCTGTCTCTTTTTGTGCTCGCTTTATAGACGGAATGATGTCATCCGGATCTTCAACCCTTTCACTGTACCCCCCTAATCCTTCAGCCACTTTGGTGTAGTCACCAGACAGAAACTTGGTTCCGTATTTCTCCGTAGCAGTCGGTAAATGATGTTCATAGCCGCCAAGTGCTGAATTGTTGAGAATGATGGTCAAGATCGGGATTTGCTCACGAACGGCTGTTTCGAAATCCATACCCACCATCCCGAAAGCGGCATCACCCATGATGTTGACAGCTAGTTTCTCTGGTGCAGCCAATTTTGCACCCATGATCAATCCTAGCCCATAGCCCAACTGGGTGGACTTCCCCCATCCGATATAGCTGCGGGGTGTGAGGGCCTCATAAAACGGGACCACCTGATCACGCGGATTACCAGAATCGTGGGTAATAATAGTTTGTTCCCGATCAACGGTCTGCATCAAATCCCAAATCAGACGATAGGGGTTAATCGGAACTTCATTTGAGGTGAGTTTTGGCATCCATTCCGACAGCCACTGCTCTTTAACCTGTTGAATTTCTAGACTGGGATCGTTTCTATTCTTCGTACCAAGTTGAGTCTTGGCCTGATCGATTAATTGTTTCAAAACTAACCTGGAATCCCCAATGATAGCTTGATCTATAGCATAATCTTTATTAATATCATATTCATCAATCGAGTTCTGAATCATGATTTTTCCGTCAGGAATTTGCGTCGACATGACCGATTTTGAAAAGCTACATCCCAATCCGATAACCAGATCAGCTTTAGGTAGAAAATGCTTGACCATACCGGTACCGGTATAACCGCTGGTACCTAGCGACAAAGGGTGATTTTCTGGAAAAGCACTTTTACCAGCCAGTGTTGTCATTACTGGAACCTTAATTAACTCGGAAAACTCAACCAACTCATCGGTTGCTTCCGCGTAAAGAACACCCTGTCCGACGTGAAGAATTGGACTTTCCGCTGCCATCAGCGTCTTGATAGCCTTATTGATAGCCTGTGGATCGCCAGATGGTCTGACTGGTTGTGGGATATGGTACTTGAAATTGTCGTCAATATCTTCCGCGGCCACATCAGTCGGCATCTCAAGCATTACTGGTGCAGGATGTCCCATTCGCAATAGACTGAAGGCTCGTCGCATCATGTCTGGTACCCGATCAGCGAGGTTAATCTGAGCTACCCATTTAGTTACTCCAGCATAATTCTTAACCGCTTCAAAATTGGTTGGTATATCCATACTGTGGCGACTGACACAACCGGGAAGGATCAGGATCGGCACAGAATCGGAAAAGGCCTGGGCGACTCCGGCGAACGCGTTCTCACTACCTGGTCCCGCTTGTACGGTAGCCACGCCTAGACGTTTCCCATTAGTAATCCGGCTAAACCCATCAGCCATGTTGATTAGTGTTCGTTCAGTACGTGTCATAATGGGACGGATATCAATTTTGGCTGCGGCGTCGATCAGCGTATTGGCGGGAAAGCAGAATAGGTATTCTACCCCTTCTAATTTTAATATTTTGGCAACGGCATCAACACTTTTCATCTTTAACTCCTTTTGAAAGCGTTATGATTTAACTTAATTTGGATTTCGATTCAAGCAGATAGAAAGACGGTGTCAGGATTAGGCAAAATCTAAAAGTTTAACTAGGTTACCACCCTTGACTTTTAATTTATCGGCGGTTGAAAATCCATTCATATGAACATCAACAATCTGGTGACTGCCGCTTCCCCATACCATTCGGTCCGGTCCGAAGGCTTCAAACACTCTGGCAGTAAAAGGTCGGGCACTCAAATAAAAAGGCGTATCCTTGGCGAAGTGATTCAATCCGGAAAGTTTCATGTAGACTTTATCAAAATTAGCGAGATCTAACACGTGAGCATATTCAACCGCGTTGCCCATATGCGGTTCCGCCAAATGATCGATTAGCACGGTAGACTCAGGGTAAATATCCAATATCTCTGCGATCTGGAGGGCGTAATTCGGCCCAATGTGCAATTCGATTATCAATTTGAGTTCCAATGCTTTCTTCCATAGGTTCCGAACGCCTACATCAGCAAAACTATTCAGGTATGTCTCTTTGCCACGATGCGCATGAAACCTGAGAGCTACAATCTGTGGTAGCTGTGCCACTAAGGCTGTCAACTTTGATGGGGCATTAGCATCCTGAGGATAAAACAGACAGGTACCTCGAAATCTCTCTTTTTCCTGACTTAGGCAGTCTAGGATTAATCGGTGGTCATCCCCGTAAGGTTCCGGATGTACCAATACCGATCGATCAATCCCTTCCTGTTCCATATGATCCAAATAATCCTGAAGAGGGTCAACCGATTTCTGTGACAGATCTGGATGGTAGGCAGCTCGAGGGTGGAAGGGATAACGTTGTAAATCCGGGCTGAAAATGTGGGTATTCCATTCGATAATCATTTCAATCATTCTGCCTTTTATCGATACACCGATTGGATCAATCCGCGAATGTATCCGACGGCATAGGCACGCCCCGCCCAACCGGCTTGTTGCTGTGCAAACTGCGGGGTATGATCCATCATAAAGGGACCGTTAAAACCGACGTCCCGGTAAATTTTCATGGCATGGTGCATGTCAATATCTCCTTCATCTAAGAAAACTTCCTGAAAACTGGGTAAAACACCTCGAACATTTCGGAAATGGACGAAAATGATTTTGTTCTGAGATCCCATCTCTGCGATTGCATCGTAGACGTTGACTCCCATCTCAGTCACACATCCTTGGCAAAACAGCATACCATTAGCTCCGGAAGGGACAATGTCGAAAATCTGGCGGTACTGATCCAAAGTTGAAGCAATCTGAGCCACGCCAGCCAGAGATTCGGGAATCGGTGGATCATCGGGATGAAGGGCCATGCGCACTCCAGCTTGTTCTGCTACTGGAATCACCTGTTCCAGGAAATAGGTGATATGTTCCCACATCTGGTCTTCAGAGACAACCGGTTGACGCAGTTGCGGACGGTTCTGGTCAAACTCATCGTAATCGAAGGTGCTGTACTTAGCACCACCTCTGCCTGTTTTTGACGGCGTTCGGAAGTTACCCATCGGCTTAAAATTGTATCCCAGTGCTGGTATCTCCACGGACCCAATGTTACGAATCATCTGGCACCAAGCTTCAATTTTCTCCTCCCGATCAGGCGTAGCCAGCGTGATTTCATCCCAACCCGCCATAAAAACACTGTGGAGTAACATCCCGTGCGATTCCACTTTAGCCTTGGCTACCTCAAAGAAATTGGTATTATCTCCATTTTCTCGCAAATCCAGTTCACCGCCCATCCGGTGCATCGATCGGATGTCAAGACAAAGATAATCAATGCCTATGGTTCTGAAAAAACTGAGATGCTCGTCATCAAACTGATTCCAGCTTAGTAAATCTTGAATGTACATGATTTGCCCTAATAATCGGTTCCAGTGCTTAACATTGACATTGTCTTCTTTATAGCTTGCTCCTATTATAGCTTGATTAGCAATTGAAGATGACAGAAAATTCGGTACATCCTGTTTTTGAAAACTACAGAACATGATATAATTCGCATTTGTGTTTTGTAAATAGTTTTCTGTGTAACTGCTTGGATCTAATCTTGGGAGTATAATTTGACAATTCCAAAAATATCGGTTCAGAATCCTGTCCTATCGAATTTGTTGATGATCCTGATTATTGTATTCGGCGTATTTGCTTGGATCAAATTGCCGAGAGACCTAGCACCAGAGATCACGATCTACTCAGCTCGAATCATAACCTTTTATCCTGGAGCTTCTCCCGAGGAAGTGGAGAAACTGATAACCGCTCCAATTGAAAGGTCCATTGAGGGTATAGATCAAATTGACTTGGTTATATCAACTTCATCGGAAGGACGGTCGGAAATCACTGTACAGTTTGAAGATATGAGTGACCGCGAATTTGATAAGCGACTTCAAGATCTACAGACTGCAGTCGACCGAGTTCAGGATCTTCCTGAACAACTTCCTGATGATCCAGAAGTAATTGAAGTCGAGATATCAAGTAGAATACCATTAATCACTGTTGCAATTGCGGGACAAACCGATGAAAGCGCAATGAAGAAAATAGCGGAGAATTTAAAGGATGCTATCTTATTAATTCCCGATATTGCGGATGTCAGGTTGGTTGGTGTCCGCGACCGGCAGATCTGGGTCGAAGTTGATCCAGATCGTCTAAAGGCACATAATCTACCAATCGACCAGATTATTGTGGCCTTAAGGGGACGAAATCTCAACTTACCAGCTGGAACACTTGAAGTCGGGTCATCGGAATTTCTTGTTCGCACCATGGGCGAATTTGGAAATCTCAATGATATCAAAGACACAATTATCAAAGTTAAGCCTGCGGGTACTCCATTGAGGATCAGTGATGTCGCCGATGTATCCCACAGATATGAAAAGCCACTCACTCTCTCAAACCTCAAAGGATTTAGATCAATAAGTCTAACTCCGCAAAAAAAGTCCAAGGGTAACACTATCAAGCTGGTCGATCAGATCCGTACACTGACAGAGGATTTTAAAAAAAATCTTCCTAGTGGAGTGGACATTGTTCTTATGAATGACTATTCGGTTATTCTTCGGGAGAGAATTGGTATTCTGCAGAATAACGCCATTTTGGGGTTGATATTGGTGGTTATTCTGCTCTACGTTTTTATGGGGTTGCGGAACGCGATATTCGCGGCACTGGGAATTCCGGTGTCATTCTTGGCCACATTCTGGTTTTTGAATCAAATTGGTCAAGGATTGAATGGTCCTTCACTTTTCGGCCTGATTTTAGTGATTGGTATTGTCGTTGATGACGCAATTGTAGTTATTGAGAACACCTTCCGCCACATTCAGGAAGGCATGTCACCAAAAGACGCAGCAATACTGGGGGCCGAAGAAGTGGGATGGCCCGTTCTGACCGCAAGCTTGACTACGATCGCTGCCTTTGGTCCGTTGATGTTTATGTCAGGAACATCAGGACAATTTATGCGGATTGTCCCCATTACAGCCATTGCGGTTATCTTGGCTTCTCTAGTTGAGGTTTTTATGATTTTACCGTCTCATGTTGCCGAATGGGGGAAACGTCATGATGCATCAAATCCTCGTCAAATCTGGTTTGAACGTGTCCGCCAACGTTACATGGTAGTTCTTAGGAAAACTTTACGCTGGCGATATTTTATCGTTATTAGCGTCGTTTTATTTGCTGTGATAGTTTCTTGGACAGCTTTTCTCCTGCTTGACAAAGAGTTATTTCCCGGCGAAGACTTCCCACAGTTTACACTCAAGGTTGAAATGCCGATCTCTTTTGGAATCAAAGAAACATCGGAAGCAATGAAGAAAATTGAGCAACAAGTAATCAGCCCACCAGGCAACGAAGAGATCATTGCGGTGATAACGAATGTTGGATTGCATACGCCAACCACAGTGATGCAATCAAGCAGTATGCGATCCAACATTGCTGAACTCACGGTGGAATTGGTGCCTAAATATGATTCGCGTCGGAAACGCACAACCGACCAAATTATTGACAATTTACGCGAACGGTTAAAGGATTTTAGTGGGCCGGGGAACATCCTTTTCACCAAGATGGAAGGAGGGCCTCCTCAAGGGAAAGATGTCGAAGTTAAAATCAAGGGAAAACGTTTTGAAACACTGAGGGAAATCGCCTCACTGCTTAAATCCAAGCTGAGACAGATTGATGGCGTGAGTGAAATCCAAGATGATTTTCGACTTGGAAAACCAGAGATACGTATTAGAGTTAAGCAAGAAAAAGCATACCAATATGGGCTGAGTGTTTTCCAGATTGCTCATAGTGTTCGTAACGCCTTGGAAGGAAATACTTGTACCACCTACCGAGATGCGGATGAAGCCATCGATGTCATAGTCAAATATAATACCAAATCGTTAAAAACAGTTAAGGAACTGTCTAACTTATTAATAACCACTCCCATGGGTGTGGTCATACCACTTAGAGATGTAGCTGAGATAAACGAAGAAAACGGTTATGCTGAAATTCATCGATTCGAAAATAAACGCTCAATTACTGTCTCCGCGACAGTCGACAAAGAGCAAATAAGTGCGTTTGATGTTAACCAAAAACTGATCCAGGAGTTTAGCGATATCGAACCACTGTACCCTGGCTATCAGCTTGACTTCCGCGGCATCTTTGATCAGATTCAAGAATCGTTCCGAGAACTTATCAAACTTTTTATGGTTGGCATTTTGTTGATGTATGCCATTTTGGGAACCCAATTCAAGTCTTTTCTCCAGCCTTTTATTATCATGTTCGCTGTGCCTTTTGGAGTGATTGGTGCCATGGTTGGATTGCTATGCATCGGTGCGGCACTGAGCATAATTGCTATGTTTGGAATTGTAGCCCTGTCTGGTATTGTGGTTAATGACGCTATTGTTTTGATTGACTTCATCAACAAAAGGAGATCAGAAAACAGGGATGTTACGGAAGCAATTATAATCGGCAGTGGTTTGCGTTTACGTCCAATTATCCTGACAAGCGTGACAACAATTTCGGGACTTGTTCCAATGGCAATCGGTTTAGGTGGGAAATCACCGATTTGGGTGCCATTGGCATATATTATAATTTTTGGATTGTTCTTCTCGACGCTCATGACGCTGTTTGTAATGCCGAATCTTTACGCCATCACCGATGATATCGGCAATTTTTTCAGACGGTTCCGCCAGTAATATCCAATGGGATCAAGCAACTGAGGTTCAAATATTTCTCTCTCCTGTCAGTGCTTTTTGGTTTCAGCTCAGGCTTTTTGTCCAGAAGATAGCTAACACGGAACCAAGAAGAGGATTGGGATGTATCAAAGCTGTCGATCTAGTTTGGTTGACCTATTTTACTGTTAGGTGTAGGTCTTCCAATGCAGACAAATGTGCTAGGAGACACCGCCTCATTTCGATTAGAAAGTCCTAGATGATACATTCCGCCAAACCACAAAAATTACCCGAAAATATTCGAATAGATAGAGACCTGGTTTATGCTCGGACAGATAAACATCAACTTAGGTTGGATCTGTATTGGCATCCAGAGGCCACAAGACCGATGCCGTTGATTATTTGGGTGCATGGTGGCGCTTGGCGGAATGGCACTAAAGATGTACCTAGTTGGGTCACCTCCTTCTGTCAGGGAGGGTACGCGGTAGCCAGTGTCGAATACCGTTTAAGCTATCAGGCAATTTTTCCAGCCCAGATTGAGGATTGTAAATCAGCAGTAAGATGGCTAAGGGCAAACGCTGAATACTATCGAATCGACCCAGACCGATTTGGTGCTTGGGGAAGTTCAGCTGGCGGTCACTTGGTCGCGCTACTGGGTACATCTGGGTTGATAGACTTATGGGAGGTCGGAGATCATCTCCATCAGACGAGTTGTGTACAGGCAGTTTGCGACTGGTTTGGACCAACCGATTTTTTGCGTATGAACGATGTTGCTGGGGAAATCGATCATGATGCACCCGACTCCCCAGAGTCACAATTAATCGGCGGTTTAATTCAGGAAAATAAGGGAAAAGTTGCCAAAGCCAATCCAATTACCTATGTTTCTTTGGCTGCTCCACCGTTCCTGATTATCCACGGCAAGTTAGATATGACGGTAATCAAAAACCAGAGTGAGTTGCTGCACCAAGCCTTGCAGAAGAAAGGAAATCCCTCAAAATTAATCCTTATTGACGATATGGCTCATGGTTTCTGGGGAGTTGGTGTCAACCTCCGTCAGGATATTCTTCATCATGTCTGGTCTTTCTTTGATCAACATCTTAAAAAATGTACATAATGGATAGAACGGATATGTTAGAATACGGGCTTTGCGTTGAAAAACGAGGAATGTAAGGTGTTCAAAATGCAGTTTTCTCGATTTATATTTATTTTAATCGATGGAGCACCATATAATGTCTTCCATGAATTGATTGAAAACGATGAACTTCCTAATATAAAGAAATATATTATTAATCAAGGATGCCTCAAAAAGGCTGTTTCTGTTTTTCCTTCCACTACAGGCCCCGCTTTTATCCCATTTTTTATGGGACTTTTTCCAGGTACGGCTAATGTCCCAGGATATCGTTGGTTATCAAAGAAAGACATTCTTCGACACAAGTATGGCAGACCTGGATTATGTAGCTATCAGGGAGCTGACGGACTTAATTTTTTAGTTGATTTACCCGATCAGCCGACTCTATTTAACTACTTTTCGCCAGTTAGCAATATATATAATTTATTGACTAAAGGATGTTCTCCTGTGGATGATAGGACGCGTCGAACAAAACCGTTGGCCTATGCGGTCGCACATTTTTTTCATAAGGTATGGCAACACGTTACTGCCGTGGCATCTCAGGAATTAATTAAAGCAGTCGAGGCGGGAGACCAGTTCATTTCGTGTCTTTTCTCTGCAGTAGATGGTCATTCACATTTCTCGCACATCAGGTCGACCGCAGTGATCAAAAGCTATAAATCTATTGATCAAACGATTGGAAAAATGTGTCAAAGCTTGTATAAGTCGAGTGATCTAGACAAGACAATGATTTTAATTTCCAGTGATCACGGTATGACGAACACAGGGACGCATATAGATGTCGCTCGCTGCTTGGACCGGTCCGGTCAACGGTGTTTACACTATCCGTTGATTTGGAGACGAAATGTGAAATCAGCAAGTATGGTTTCTGGAAATGGTATGGCGAACCTTTATTTTAAAATTGATGCGACTGATTGGGGAGAACGCATGCCCTTTGAGGAAATAGATCGGAGAGGAATTATTGAATTTCTACTTGAGATTGAAGGGCTTGGGTTGGTTGCCGGACAAAGTGAAGATGGAAGCATCATTGTTCAGAACAGGTCAGGAAAAGGCCAAATCTCTTATGTCAACGGAACTATATCTTATAAGTTTGATCAAGTTGATCCCTTGCGATATAACACTTTCCACCAAAATCTCTCCTCACGGGAAGCACTAATTGAAACCTATGATTCAAAATATCCGGATGGATTGGTTCAACTTTCACAGATATTTAGAAGTCATCGTACAGGAGATTTGGTTTTGAGTGCGGAATCAGGCTATGATTTGCGGGCACGTTATGAATACCCTGAACACCGTGCGACACATGGTGGACTGATCGCGGAGCAAATGTTGATACCGCTTGCCGTTAACTTCCCGATAGAAACCGAGTTTATTAGGTCTGTTGACATCTTTCCCACGGTCTTGGATCAGTTTGGTCACAAAATCGAAGGTTTTGAAATCGATGGTCAAATTGTCAAATAATAACTAAATATAGGAAAGACTCATAGTCCAAATCCATCAAGATTCTCTGGTTGTCGACTCGCACAATGACTTGATTGTGGCCCATATCCGACGTGGGAATCAGAGTATCTCAGATAATCCCAAATTAGGTAGAATCTGTCATTCCGGAACTGTCAGTTTTCTGCGTGGCTCGTTGAGCGAAGATCAGAGGAAACGGGAAGTTCAAGCCAATTTGTCCAAAGTTCGAGCTGGGGGAATTAATGCGATTTTCTGTGCAGTTGATGTAACAACGGCATGGAAAAATCATTTGGCATATGCCCTTGACGCATTCGGTTACTTTCGGGCGGAAATTGAAGATAACAGCCATCAGGTAACCATCGTTAAATCCGCCAATGATATCCGGCAAGCTAAGGAAGATGGTAAAGTTGCGGTTGTCTTGGTGGTTGAGAATAGCGAAGCTATTGAGCGAAGTCTCAATATATTAGCAGTGCTTCATGAGATTGGTGTTCGTTCCATCGGGTTAACGCATAACCTTAACACATGGGCGGCAGCTGGTGTGTATGAATCAGGTAGCGGTGGCGCCCTAACTCAATTTGGGGTTCAACTTGTTAAGGAGATGAATCGTTTGGGAATGCTTGTTGATGTTTCACATGTTAGTGAGGCAGGTTTTTGGAGTGTACTGGATGTTTCCGAACGTCCTATCATCGGCTCACACAGCAACTGTAAAGCTATTTGTAATCATGTACGTAATTTGACTGACGAACAAATAAAACATATCGCTCAAAACCGAGGATCTATTGGGGTAACGTTTGTTGAATCTTTTATTGAACAGGATAAATCACGCCAGACGCTAGATCGGTTGATTGATCACATCGATCATATTATCAATCTAGTTGGTATAGACTATGTCGGAATTGGATCGGATTTTGATGGTGGAGGAGACTTGCTAACCGATGCCACCGAGTATCCTAAAATTACGGAGAAATTAATCGAACGTGGATACTCCGATACAGATATCGAAAAAATTCTTGGAGAAAACCATCTACGTGTCTTTAAGGCAGCATGTGGTTAAACTCACAGTTGTGAATACTTTATTCTTTATTTCAACTCTAAATTGACTGCCTGTTTAACTCTCTCTAAATTGACTTCCGTTCTTTGACTGGGAAACTCATATGGTATAATCCACCACTCCTCGGTGAAGGACGCTGATTGTCCAGGAAGGATCGTTTCCATCGGACCGATTGGTTCAAGCTCACACACTTTGTCCTTATAATACCATATTGAGATAGTTAAGGCTGCCATTTCATTGTAAACTCGATTCGGGTATGTCGGGTAGCGCTTGATAAACATCAAGTCGTTTTTCATCAAATAGCAGAACCAACCCGTATACGCGTCCATTCCCAATTTCGGCCGCTTTGGAGTCCCAATTATTTCCAGCATCCCGTCTCGAATCCTAATGTTTGGATCTTCTGGTCGATAGTTCATGACCGGACCTGGTCCATACATAATATATTTTTCGGGGAAACGGCTGTTCTGCGTCAACGGAATCAAGCAAATCCCTTCCCCTACGGCAAACGTTCTTCCCCAGTGGCAAAATGTTTTTGTTTCGTTTGACACATTTTTAATGATTTGCTTGCAGATCAGACGTGAAGATAACTTGTCTAGTTGAAACTCTCGGGTCAGTTGCGTTCCGGTGACTTCGTCCTCGGTGCTGATGAGACGGGCACTATGAGAGTCAATAATTTCAGCTGTCCACTTCCCCAACCACAACTTTGGATGTTTAGGAATGATACTTTCAGGACCGATGTCAAATCTCCCTCCGCTAGGGTCAATTATGGGTTTATCGGCATGGTACACCCAACCATCATGTGCGGGATCAAGGTAAATAGTGTTTTGGCCTTTCCATGAGTATTCCAAAATGCGGCCGCCACAGTGGGGACCAAGTATCACCCGTGTATTCTTATTTTCCAGCTTAATGCAGTTTGAATAACCAATATAATCAATAAAATTTGTATTCGCTTTTTCATTTTTGGTATATGCGTTCTTGTTTAGAAATACCGACATCAAAAACAATACAAAGTGGGCGCAGGTTTTCTTCAATTCTATTTCCTTTCTATAACACGTAGGAGTTATGCAGTTACAGATAATTAGTAAAGATGCTAAGTATCTGTTTGCTAACTAATTCCATTTTGTTAGCATAAGGTTTGTCTGGCGTTGTGTCATCTAGGGCCAAACCCCTTTTCTGTCGATCGACATGGGGTCGCGCCTCATGCCACAATCTTTCTGGCTTAAGTTCTAGGCGGAGCAGCAGGTGATTTTAAGCATCATGGGCACAGGAACTGTTGGGTTGTACTCTTTCAGCTCCAGACAGCTATAACTCTTTTGGCTAGCAATTAGAAAATTGATAGAGTCGTATGGGTTGCATTTGAGAAAGCTCAGTAACTGTAGGAAATGTGTCCTGAACTCCGGTCGGTCATTCAGGAATTGCCCTTGGGCTGATTTTGTTAACTATAATTCGAGCTAACTTACAGCTTTAATTGCTTTTTTGTTCTGTAGCGAAATGGAGATGCTGGGTGAACCTAACTGGTTGTTTAAGCTAAATGACTCTTGCACCTCTAAATTTTTGTGCTAACTGATAATCTTTGAATGTGTTGAGGTTAAGAAAAGCGTACCCAGTGGGATCAAGCGGTTGCCATACTTCTGGAGAGATCTGATGTACTTTTATTTGGTTGAAAAGCCGAAAAACACTCAACTCTCCTTGAGAAATGGCATACTTGATAGCTGGTAGACATGACTGATTGTAGATTGCACACAGGGGTTCCAACCCGTAATCGGATCTAGGGACTACCACATCGGAATTATCCATGACCTTAGTCATTTCCCATAAAATCTTTAAGTTCAAAAATGGCAAGTCACAAGCTACAACTAAGACATGGCTATTTTCTGCCAATGTCAGTGCTGTTAAAATGGCACCAATCGGACCGAGTCCAAGTTGCAAATCTCTAACAGCTTTGGCTTGAAATCCTGCATATAACTCAGGGTGATTTGTCACAATTAATAAATCATGGGTTATTTTACGCAAAGTTGTGATTGTGTGTGATATTATCGGCTCCTCATCAATCAGCAGAAAGGCTTTATTTGTACCCATACGCTGACTTTTCCCACCTGCCAGTATGGCTGCTGTTATCTTTTGATTATTTCCCACTGTCATCTGGCATTTTAATTAAGGATTCCTATTATTTATACACTTTTTAATTTCCGATACAAAAACAATACCAAGGTGCCGATGGCAAATAAGGCAACAATCATTGTAAAAGTTTTGATAACACTTATAAAGACTGAGAACACAATCTTCACTATCATCAGAACTAGAAGAACAATCAATACCAGAAAAAGTAATTTCTTTGCAATATCCATATTCTGAATGTATTCACACCTAGTAGTTCAAAGATACGATTTTGGAATGCTTGAGTCCAGTTACACTTCATATTCTGCAAGAGTATCTTCATCTAAGTCTGCCAAAGTATTGGATTGTTGTTTCTGCTCGGATTCTTTAAGTTCTTCCTCCGAAAAACCACTTTGTTCAATCAACTCCTCAGTAACGTATATTGGGACGTCAAACCGCAAGGAAAGCGCAATTGCATCACTTGGGCGGGCATCGACTTTCAGTACTTCTTTGTTAACCTGAAGGTGTATTTCTGCCAAAAATGTTTCTTCTTTTATTGAATGGACATGAATTGATTCAACTTTTGCCGATAGTGTTTCAATAATATTTTTAAGCAAATCATGTGTCATTGGACGCGGAGGTTCTTCATTTTTCAGCTTAAGCTGAATTGCCAACGCTTCAGCTTGACCAATCCAAATTGGTAACATGCGCCGCGGATCACCGTCAGTCTCGCGAAGGAACACAATTGGTGTCCCGATATTCGCATCAACAGAAATAAATGCAACTTCAACTTGTATCATTTTTTATGTATTCCTTTTTGAATAGGATTAAGATTTTTTTTAAAACCCGTTTGAATATTCATACTGTGAGTTTTTACTTGTTCAAATTATAGATTTAATTTTCTCCCAGTCCAACAGAATTCGCATGAATTATTGATTGATTTTACAACGCAGGAAGACGGTGGCAAATCGTGGTTTGGACCAATTGTCAAATGGGTTCATATTTTTCTATTGGATTGATTGTTGTTACGAGAAAAAAACGTGTTTTCCGATCATACTTCCAGATGACAACTTCCTCTCCGTTTTTTATGGTTGGTTCACTCTCATCCACTTTGCAAAAAAGCGTAATATTTGAATTTGGATTCCTAATTCGTGCTCTACCAAACTTTGTATCTACCTTCCAACTGATTATATGTGCTATTTTACCAATTAGTTGATTTCGGCTAAGGGAATCGTTTTCTCCAACTGGAAAAACATAAGGTACTAGACTCGAGAAAAGGTAGGTAGAGGCACAGCTAATTACGAAAGCCGTTGTACTAGATATCCAAAATACAACGAGTGAATCAATACTGCGTATTAATTGATAGTTTACCGTTAAGCTGATTATTGACCAACATACTCCGAAAACAATAGAAACCATTAGTAATGGTATCTGTCCGGGATTTAGAAATTTAATAAGTTTGTCCATAGTCCTAATATCGGCTGAACTAATCCGTCAACAATGCACCAATTTCTCCAAAAGCGGAACCGATGTTGTCAAAGGTTGGAATATAAAGGTTGGGAATATATAGAAAATTTGATAAATCAGAACGATTGCAAACAGGAAAGCGTAGGGAGAATTATACCACTGACTCAGTTCAATAAGGGAATCCCACACTAATTCACTCCACGCAAATACTTAGGATTCATTTTGGGAGCTGACAGCCCCTTGTCGTACATTAAGTGGCCTCACCATATTATTTATACATTGAGAAATTAAACAAAGAAATTGTTACAGCAGTGAGATGGATCAAAAAAATCTACTCATGTATCAAAAACGCCGGGGAGACCAGGTCCTCTGCCAAAATCGTAGGTGATAGAGGTGTCGAGAATAGGATTCACGTTCAAAACACCCCAATAAAGGCTGCTTCATGATCAGCATGAACCTTAAACCCTTTTAGCACAGTGACTTACTAATATCGCTTAAGGTCATTTAAATGAGCCAATTGTATCTAACCTCTCCTAATATTGTCAAGTTCGCCCTTCCTGCTTCTCCTTGGATTCCTCTGCTAAATGTGTCCTACATCACATCTGTTGGAGTTATTATGGCGTCGCTAGACATCGTTAGTTGCTCAAATGCTGTTCAGCTGATTCCTTGCAAAATGCTAAGACTTTGTATAAAATGGCCATTGCTTCTTCTGCACTGAACCAGTGGGCAACTCCCAAGTATCAAAGCATGGGGCTAGCGGTCAGATAATCAAAATCAAACGCTTATTTCAATAATTTAAGGTGAATTAATTTATGACTAAGGATATTGTCGTGTTGGTGTTAGTGGGCTTGTTTTTCGTTAATTGTGATGAAGATAAGTCCGGGGAGATGAAGCCAAAAGATATTGATGGTGGCAAGCCCAAGAGCATCATTATTGGAAAAAAGGACAATGCCAAAATGGTACTGATACCTGCTGGCAGCTTTGAAATGGGCGATCATCTGGATAATATGCTAAATGCCTTACCAGTCCATACCGTGGAGTTAGATGCCTTCTATATGGATATGTATGAAGTCACCGTTGGTCAATTCAAGAAATTTGTACAAGAGAGTAAATATAGCTACAATCAATGGAATGACGTCGCTATATTTTCGCCAACCAATGACCATCCGATGTCTTATGTCAATTGGTACGACGCTACTGCATACGCGAAGTGGGTCGACAAGCGTCTGCCCACCGAAGCCGAATGGGAATATGCAGCACGTGGTGGGTTGAGAGGCAAGCGATACCCTTGGGGGAATGATATTACGCATGAGGATGCCAACTATGCCGATATGGATGGTAAAGATGAGTGGCAATATTGTGCGCCAGTAGGAAGTTTCGATCCTAATGGGTATGGACTCCATGACATGGCAGGGAATGTCATGGAGTGGTGTGCTGATTGGTATGAAGAAGTTTACTATATTAATTCGCCCTTGAAGGATCCACCTGGACCAAGTGCAGGCAGAATGAGAGTGTTGCGTGGTGGTGCATGGTATTATACTGCGGATGTCCTACGGGTTACGTATCGCATTGGACGCTATCCAACGGTTGTTAACTTTGGCTACGGATTTCGGTGTGTTGCAGATGTACCTTAGCCTTGATCGTCACTTAGTTTTTGGGTGTAAATTGCATCTTCCTCGTAATAATGCTGCTGCTGATTTAAGAAGAATTAGGAGTTCCTGATGCGCGGAGGGAACTAAAAGAAGAACTGGTAAATGGAAAACTGCCAGCAAATAATATGGGGTAAGAGATTGA
>DTUY01000134.1 GCA_012963885.1 Candidatus Poribacteria bacterium
CTTGGTTCGGGTTCTTGGTTCCATGCGGGAGCCATGCCAGCCGAATCCTTCCAGGACATCAACAATAGATTGTGTTTCGGGCAAAGCTAAACTGGGTCGATCGCGCTCGTTGGATAAGCTGGTCAGTTGCCAACTACGGCGTGGTAAGCCAAAGTTGATAGCATTTTGGCGTCCCCTTGAAATATCAAGGTCAAGACTGAGTTGTTCTGTACTTAGTCGCTTTCCGAAGACGGCAACTAGACTGTCCACAATTTGCTCTGCACCTAGTAAACGACGCTGAGGTCCTATGAACTCAGACCTTGGCTCGCTGGTCTCATTAGAGACACTTTGGTAGAATCGACTATTTAAAATCAGGGAAATAATGTGTTTTGTATCGTAATTGTGGGTGATAAACTGACTGGCTAGCCAAGTCAGCAGATCCGAGTTGTGGATCTTGTTGCCTTCCCAATCATCCACTGGCTCAATTAAACCTTCTCCAGTCAGCCTCGCCCAAATTCGATTAACGATCACTTGAGAAAAACGTTGATTCTCTGGTCGTGTTATTTGAAATGCCAGCTGCTCGCGTAAAGAGGGATTCGTCGGTAAAAATCTTCCTGAAACTGGATCATTGACTAAGTTAGTCAGTGTCCATCGGGGTTCTACTTTTGTCCCTACCTGGAGTGTTACCGCAATCAAAGGTTTTCGTTCACTTGGTAGCTTGCTTAGATCCACGCTACTAGAAGTAGGAACTTCGATTGCTTCCTGTTTAAGCATTGCTGCCAGCTCGAACAAGTCGCGTTGTTTTGTCCGGTGAAAAGGGGCATCGTGGCACCGTGCACATTTCATATTGATGCCGAGAAAGGCGGAGGAAACAATAATGGCTTTGGCCGCCATGGGTACATCATTCTGCGAAGCAAGACCAAATCCCTTCGGTCCGCCAGCATAAACCCCTCCTTCCATGCTCAGCAATTCTGTCACGAAGACATCGAACGGTTTGTTGTCCAGCAAGGCTTCGTAAATCCAATATCGGAATGGTCCTGTATTGTTTAGCGTAGCATTGATAAGGTTTGGATTCTCAGCTAAGACTTCCTGCCAGTAGGAAACCCAGTGATCCGCCCATCTAGGGTCCTGTAGGAGTCGTGTAATCACCTGAGGTCGACGTTTATTGGCAGGATGGGCTTGAAACTGTTCAATTTCTGTTTCGGTGGGAGGAATACCAACAGTATCGTAATAGACCTTTCTCAGAAAGGCCAAATCAGATAAAGATTGACTGTGTTGATAAGGCCTAGTAGGTATGAGTTGATTCAGCTCAGCTCCAGCATTAATCCATCTGCGAAATATCATAACCTCTTCTGCGGTCAAGACTTGGCCACTGTTGGAAGGAGGCATTCTTTTGGAATCATCGTCAATAGTAATACGGCGAAACAGTTCGCTATCGATGGCATTCCCAGCTATGATTGGAACAGTTCCACTATCAGACACCTCAAACCACGCCGTGCTAGGCAGATCTAACCGTAGGCCCCCTGCTGCTTTTTCTCCGCTATGGCAGTGGCGACACTTGGCTTCCATAATAGGCTGTACTGCTGTTTGCTGAAAGTTTGGACCTGGTCCTGAGATAGATGTAGTATTATCCAAAGAGTGGTTTGAATCGCCTGCAGTGGTCAGGTCATACAAATCATGTGTGAGGAACTGATCAATATAGTTAGAATTGAGATTGTTATTCAGCCTTGGCTCAGGAGCAGGATTTTCTTGGCTCCAACTTCTGGCGTACTCATGGCGATGATCCCAATAGGGTTTCCATTGTTGCCATTGATTCTTTCTCCGGCCGGCTTCCAGCTGACTGTAGTAAATCTCACGACGTTGCTTAAAGTCCCACCAGCCCTTATCGGTATATGGAAGATTTCCAGGCTTAGCTGTGAGTAAATAAAAGTTTCTGTCTCCGCTCAGTTGGATACTAACTGTGGTTTCGTTCACCTCAGCACGAAGCACCTTTTCATAGTCAGACTCTGGCGGTTCTAAGATACCACCCACTAAGAACTCAAAAACCACTTGATGAATGCCACCCTGCGATTGGAAAGTAGCTAACTGTTCAGAAACGCCGGGAGCTGGCCGTCGAATATCGTCCCCTAGATCAAGTTGCTGGAATTGAAACGAGTCCTGTCCATCGGTACGATGCCGTACTGGAGGCGTCTGGGCCAGCATCTGGTCGTCGATTTTCAATTGTGACTTTCCTAACGACCTAATCAGCAATCGGTGTTCACCTGCAGGCAACTCAATTTGCCCAGTGGCACGAATTAGCAGCAATGTTGGTCGATCAGCACGGACGCCACTGTAGACATAGCGGTGTGGAATGTGAAAAAAGGCAAACGCCTCTTCAGCAAAGTGTTCGGTCTCGACTGGTAAGGTACTTGGAATTGTTTTATGGTCCGTCAGTCCCTCCTCAAAAA
>DTUY01000135.1 GCA_012963885.1 Candidatus Poribacteria bacterium
TGCTTGAATATAGGAGTAAGCTGAAGTTGCCGGGGTTTGGACCGCCGTGGGCCTATCGTGACTCGTGGAGGTAAGGGAAAGCCCCATTGGATTGTTCTCCCTACGAAGTATCAAGTGGGGACTGACCAATCTCAACTAGTTAAACATAAGCTGATACCCGCCTGATTACCCTGTACACCAGTTATCTTTTGCGAGGGTGTCAATGATCGCTTAGTCTTTAGGTCGGCTATTTCAGAATTATCATCTTTCTAGTTTCGGAATAGTCGTCAATCTACAATTGATAAAAGTAGATGTCAGAGGAGACGTGTTCCCCTGAACTATCTTTCCCACCTCAGTATATCGCTTGACTTGGTAATACGTACCAACCAGATCTCTCTCCAACTATTAGTGTCCGGATTGTTTTCCCTTTGGAATTAATGTGTACTATAATGGTGAAGTAAAAGGAGAGCAATAGAGAATGCTACATCGGCCTGGTAGATGAGGTCTTATCTGAAACAAATCATTAACGCAAGCCTAGATCAAAGAAGAGATGGAAAATATCTTTCCTGTCGAGTCTAAATTCGGAGGGAAAGTGAAAGGAATATCCAAATGAGTTCGGAAGGTAAGGTAGCTGTCGTGACGGGTGGACAAGCGGCTCCTTTTGAATCAACCTTCATACGCATGTGACTGTTTTTTTAGAATGGTGAATGCAGGGATAAAATCTGTCGAGAGCTGTGATGGTTCCGCCGGTAAAACGGGGGGATAAAGCGGTCTAGGCTAACGTTACGGCTAGCCATAAATTAACTGAATATCAGTGAGTTTAAACACACCTTGGGAAGGAAAAAACATGTCTTTTTGTCATAGACTGGCTCTGGTGGGATGCGGTGGGATGGGGCGTCGGCACCTTCGAGGATATCGGGTTCTTTTGGACTTTGAACCTGATCGGCTCGAGGTGAGTGCGGTCGTCGACCCAGAGTTAGAACGTGCCGAGTTTGTGGCCGGAGAAGCGGAAGAGTTGTTTGGCAATCGACCTTCCGTCTACCGATCACTCGAAGGTGCTATTGCAGGCACGCCAGACCTTTCGGTAGTAGACATTGTCACTGCCGCGGCTGCCCATCACTCGATTGCTGTGCAAGCGGCTTCCGCGGGTTTACATGCGTTATGCGAAAAACCGATGGCACCCACAGTTGCCGCCTGCCGTCTAATGCAAGTTGTAGCCCAACAATATGGTACGGTTCTCTCAGTGGCCGAGAACTATCGACGTGATCCGATCAGTCGATTAGCGTCCGAACTCCTCTCAAGCGGGGTTATCGGGGATATCCGCACCGTGCTGGATTTAACCTCAGGTGGTGGCCGTGGAGCATCCGCTGGAGGTTGGCAATATCTGCGTCGACAAGGTGGGGCGATTCTGGAGTCTGGTATTCACAATGCAGATATGCAAATTTATCTGGCAGGACCTGTTAAAACGGTGACCGGTCAGGTACGGCTAACAGAACCGGAGCGTGTTTTCAAGGGAATGCCAGTGAAAGGGTTTCACGACCACTATGCCCATAATTACCCCGATGTGCAGATGGCGGATGCGCCCGACATTGCTATGGCAACCCTTGAATTTGAAAACTCAGCTTTGGGTCAGTGGCTAGACGACAAAGCGGCGTACGGTCCCGGATTCCGCCGTTTCACCATCTATGGGAGTGAGGGGCAAATCAATTTACCAGGCGTGCGTTCGGGTAAACCCTTTCAGTTCTACCATAACGAGCACCATGGAATTTTGAGTGAGGAACAGGTGTTGGCACTGGTACCTGATTTTGCCTTAGACGAGCGAACAGCTAGATTTTTTGGTGGACAACGACTGGCATCCTATGAAAACACAGGATCAGGGGTTGGTGGAAAAGCCGATTTAAAGCTCTTGGCAATAGAGGTGGGTGAACTCTTGGATGCCATAGATCAAGGTACGCCAGTCGAAGTTGGTGCCGAGGAGGGACTGGCGGCAGTTGCTCTGGTTATGGCCTGCCACGAGTCTTCTGAAGCCAGGCGAACGGTTAGTCTAACTGAGGTTGCGAGTGGCAGGCTCAGCACATATCAAGATGTTGCTAATCGGGAACTGGAAATTGAAGGTTGACCTCCAGACTATCTTTGGAATATACGTTGATGTCGATCCCAACTATCAGCAAGGAAAATACTTCTATATCTACAGCAAACACAAGAATAACTGCAGTTGCGACAACTATATCTGGTTGCACCAGGTAGTAGGGGAGAGGGTATACGACAGTCAGGGGGCAGAATTTGGATTAGATAAAGATGAATTTGACGATCAATATGCCGAATACATTCCAAGCAGGGTATCCGATCTGTTCCAGATACGAGTTGAAACTTTGAATAGGGATAAAAACTAAAATTAACGATAAAAATAGAGGAAATTTCTAATATCAAAGACTTATAATCCAT
>DTUY01000136.1 GCA_012963885.1 Candidatus Poribacteria bacterium
CAATTTCCCGATAGTTTTTGAAAGCATCTTTAGGCGTCTGATAATTAACCTAAGTCGTTACCTTTAGATCTGCCCTAATTTCGGCATCAGGAATCGTTGATCTACCAATTAGGATGAATTTCAGTTTGGTTGAGACTGCTTATTTCAGGATGAACCAACCAAAGGTAACATCCTAGGTTAATTGTTTTTGATAACTGAATTTTTCCAAACTATACGATTCATGTTGTTCATCTTACCTAGCGAAAGACTTAAAAAAACTTAGTTAACTCGTATGAAAATTTGTGTTTGCGTCAAGCAAGTCCCTGATACAACTGCTAGCATTAAACTGCAAGAGGATAAAAGTCGGATCGATACCAGCGACATACAGTGGATTATTTCGCCTTATGATGAACTGGCTATTGAAGAAGCCCTACAAGTACGTGACAAGTATACAGATAGCATGGTGACTGTGCTTTCAGCTGGTCCTCCAAGAGCAATTGATTCTATTCGTATGGCTTTGGCTATGGGAGTGGATTCCGGTATCCATTTGGAGATTCCTGAGGATGCTGATTCCTTTTTGACAGCCAAAGCCTTAGCAGTCGGTATACAACAGATGGAAATGCCAAATCTCATTTTCACGGGTAAAGAAGCTATTGATGATGGTGCCTCACAAGTTAGTCAATTGCTGTCTGGATTCCTTGGGTTTTCCTGTGTCACTTCGGTACAAAAGATTACATATAGTAACGATTTAATTACTTGTAGGCGCGACGTCGGAGGAGGTAGCACCGAAATCATTGAGGCTAAACTGCCGGCTATTGTCGCGGTGCAATTTGGTTTAAACCAACCTCGATACGCAACAGCCCTCAATATTATCAAAGCCAAGCGTAGTGATGTCAGAACAATAACGATGTCAGATCTGGGGCTCTCGGTATCCGATCAAAAACTCCGTTACAAAAATTTTGAGTTGATGCCACCAAAAGACAACTGTCAATTCATAACAGGTGACCCAAAAAATCAAGCTGAACAATTAGTACACCTTTTAAAAGAAGAGATTAAGGTTATCTAACGCTGATGAAAATATTAATCATTGTCGAACAACAAAATGGCCAATTGCTTGAAAGTTCATTAGAACTTTTCGGAATTCCCTTCTCTGATGACGCAGAAATTCATGCTGCCTTGCTATGCAACCACTCAGCAGCCTTGGTTGATACTTTGATTAGCCATAACGTTACTACAATACATTTAGCCCAAGATCCAGCCTTGGACAACTACTTGGCTGAGAGCCATGCGACAGTGCTAACCAGAGTTATTGAGTCGGAATCTCCTGATGTGGTTTTGGCCGCTTGTACATCAGTTGGGAGAGATCTAATGCCTCACTTGGCTGTTCTGCTTAATGTTGGTTTGGCAAGCGACTGTGTCAGTATTTCCTTTGAGGATGGCAACCTAATTGCCCGTCGTCCCTTATATGCTGGCAAAGCCAGTGTTGAAATTGAGTTTATTGACCAAGGTACCAAACTCGTAAGTGTTCGCCCCAAAACTTTTCCCATACCGAAACCTAATTCTGGAAATGCTGCAGAAATTGAAAACGTTGTTGTCAACCTGCCCAATCCAAAAACTGTTCTTAAAGATTGCGTCGTAGCAGAAAGTAAACGGCCAGACCTTGCTGAGGCTGCCATTGTTGTGTCTGGCGGTAGATCTTTAGGCAGCGTGGGAAATTTCAAAATCATTGAAGAATTCGCCGATCAAATTGGGGCTGCTGTTGGAGCCTCTCGTGCTGCCGTTGATTCTGGCTATCGGCCTTATCAAGACCAAGTAGGACTAACAGGCAAAGTCGTCTCACCTGAAGTTTATATCGCTTGCGGCATCAGTGGTGCTATTCAGCACTTAGCAGGCATGCGTACTTCCAAAAATGTAATCGCAATCAATACCGATCCCAACGCACCTATCTTCCAAATTTCCGATTATGGAGTTGTTGGTGATTTATTCACAATTCTTCCGCTACTGACCCAGATGTTGCAGTAATTTATAAATTAAAGATATTGATTTGGTGGGCATCAGTTGTTGCTACGTTTTATTTGGCTCGATCTATGGTATGATGTGTTATCGGAATTATTTGGACGTTGATTATAAAATTAATCGACGGATTCTTGTTCAATGCAACTCTTGAGAGTTTGATATTGCTGATTAGCTCTAAGCGATTTTTTTCTGATAGTTAGTTGATGAGGCCACATATGATTTTATCTGAAGAGCAAGCTAAGCAATGGGAAGAAGACGGGTATCTACTTTTAAAACAAGCTATTTCACTACCCATTATAGAGGGTGTTCGCCAACTTTTTTCCAAAATGGTTGACCGTATTATCAGTGAATTAAAATCCGAAGGTCTGGTAGAAGACGAGGGGAAGAATCTTCCCTTTGAAACGCGGTTACTCAAGGTTGCGGGGACACATGCCAATCGATTTGGCCGGTCATGGCGTAACCAAGTGGCGGGGAAAGCGGTTTATGAGCTACACCACGCGGAACCCCTGGTTACAGCCATTGGCGAGATCACTGGTACCGATGTAATTGGGCATCCGGTTTTTAACGCCCGTCCCAAACTTCCAAATCAACAACTTACGGTGGTTCCTTGGCACCAAGACAGTGGTTACTTCGGTGCACAAAGTGAGTCTGCACTGATTCCGGCGGCATGGATTCCTTTGGTGCCCGTTGATGAAACCAACGGCTGTTTACAGGTCGTAGCTGGATCACATAAAATAGGTTTACTGAATCACCACACTGAAGATCGAGAAGGACAGTTTCTCGAAATTCTGGATTCTCTCATCGACGAATCGCAGATCATTACCTGCCCGATGGAGATGGGAGATGCACTCCTGTTTCACAATTTAACATTACACCGATCGACAGTCCATACCACCAGTAATATGATCCGGTGGGCAATTGATATCCGCTATGTTCGTGATGACGATGATGCCGGAGCGATATATTGGAAAGATCCAGACTTTAAGTGGGTAATTCGCAGTCAAACAAAGCCGATTACACCGCTTGACGCTTGGTTGGCTAAATGGTAGATTGAAGGTTTAACCAGACGATATTCACCATTTAAAGGCTAAGAAAGTGAGAGATTAAGTATGTCTGTCAATTTCAAGCAGCATATTGAGACCTACAAGAGAGATGGCTTTGCTGTCTTTCCCAATTTGTACAGCACAGATCAGATACAGCAATGGCGAAAAAGACACGCGGAATTGATGGAAGATTACGAAGGGCAGACCTGGTTTGGCAACATGTTGGAATACGCACCCAAACTGATGTGGCCGGCGGTTAGCCACCCGGTGATTCTCGACTTTCTAGAACAAGTGATGGGACCATTTGTTCAGTTGGACAATCTAACGCTGGCAGCTTTCCCATCAGGATCAACTGAGGAGACAGAAAACAAAGTTTCGGGCTGGCACAGAGACCGATGGGCTCACTTGCCGCAGGACGGAATCTACAGACCGCCAACAGCCTCCAATGCTATCAGTTACTTGCAAGACCTGACAGATGGTTTTGGACCTTTGCGCGTGATTTCCGGATCTCATCGAAATCCCGTTACGATTGAAGATGCTGAAGCCCGTTCTAAACCGCATGTAGATGAGACGTTGATCTATATGAAAGCGGGCGATGTTGTTGTGACACATAACGGCTTAATTCACTCTGGCACACCCAACACTTCTGGTCAATGGCGCTATTTCTTCAGTGTCTACTACAACTCCAGTTGGCTCAAATACACGGACAATCATAACGGCCCATTGACACAGCGGATACTGGCTGAAGCCCGTTCTCGCAACGATTACCGCCAAATGCGTTTGCTTGGTGACGAACCGCAACTTCAAGCACGAAGCAATTCTGGGTTTTTGGTTCCTGATCAACAAAGATGGCAAGAGTGGATTGCTGCTGACCGTAACGCGATTAAGTCTGATTAGTACATTGTGCTTTCTGTGCTCTTTGGACGTGAGTGTTCAGTTCTTTCTTTTTTAATAGCAGTTTGAGAGACCGTATCATTATCGATAGGAGTCATTGAATTCTGGGTTTTCTTTCCCTCAAAAATTTGCACCTCGCAGTTTGAACTACCTTCGCAACAAGTGACACTAACCTGATGACATTTGGCACATTGATAATGGCCATGCACGAAAACTATCGGGGCATGATAGCCGCAAAAATCACATCTCTTCGACATTTACAATCCCTACCAGTTGAGGAGCCAACGACGCATCACCTGAGTTACACGTTCCGAGGCATCGTGTTGAACGAAATGACCAGCACCAGGAATAGTAACCAATGTCAACTCATTGTCAATCCACTTCCATGTATCGTTTAATGCACCAGGTAACAATGCCCAGTCTTCCAAACCGTGGAACATCAACACTGGACACTTAACCTTGATGACTGGTTCATCACTTTCTGTATAGGGCGGACGTGGATAGTTAGCTTTGTAATAATTTAGCATCGCTTCAAAATCAGATTTCTCAAATGCGTCGATGTAAGAAGTTTTGGCGTCTGGATCTGTGACCCAACCAGCCAAAACTTCTGCTGTCAGTTGCAGATGCGCGTTAGGTTCTTGGAAATTCCGGGCATATTGACTATTCTTCTGTTGCTCCGGATTGGTTGCTAATTCTCGTTGTAATCCTTTGAAGTGAGGTAAATTGCAGATAATTAATTTCTTCACCATATCCGGTTGCATCATGGCGAGAGTCCAAGCAATGGCACCACCCCAATCGTGTCCAACAACAACGGCTTTTTCTTCACCCAAATGATGGATGACGGCTGAAATATCACTTGCCAGTCGAGGCATAGCGTAACTTTCGACACCTGGAGGCTTGTCACTGAGATTGTATCCACGGAGATCAACAGCTGCTACGCGAAATTTATCCGCTAATCCCTTCATTTGATTTCGCCAAGAATACCAAAAATCAGGAAAGCCATGAATCATTACCACTAATGGCCCATCTCCCATCACGGCATAGTGGATCCTAATACCTTCATTATCAGCAAAATCATGCTGCACTTGGGATAAAATCGAGTTATTCGCGGAAGCAGTCATCAACCCAATAAGCATCAGCATTGTGTTCATAACATTATTCCTTTTTTCTTTTCACCTTTTTATTATAGTGACCATGTTGGTTGATGTCAATTGTTGGAATTGGCTGTAGACTGTGTTAGTATAAAGCGACAATAGACAAAGGGGGCTTAAATGGCAAAAATTCCAATTGCATTACAATTATATACAGTTAGAGATAACTTGGCTGAAAATCCAGTCCAGACGATCCAAGCAGTAGCCGAAATGGGTTATCAAGGCGTTGAGGGCGGCCCTCCAGCTGGGATGAGCAACACCGATTTTCTAGCTCTACTGGCCGATCATAATCTGACGTTAATCGGTGGAGGGGTGTCACCTGTAGAGATGAGAGATAATGTACAGCAAATCGCTGACCGTTGTCATGAATTAGAAATCGACACGCTGATGTGTGGAATCGGTGGCGAACTTCAGCAACATGGTGGAGACTGGATACCTGCGGTGGCGGCTTTAGCCGAGGGTTGTGCTAAAGCAACAGAAATTGGTCTACGCATCCTTTATCACAACCACGCTTTCGAGTTTGAGGACAAAGTTAATGGTAAATACGGATTAGATTACTTGTTTGACACCATACCTGCTTCTAATATTCAAGCGGAACTGGACACTTATTGGGTTCAAACAGGAGGTGAAGATCCAGTTGAATATATAAAAAAATATGCTGGACGCCTACCACGTTTGCATATCAAAGACCGTGCTCCAGAACCTGAAGATCAGAATTGTCCGTTTGCAGAAGTTGGACATGGTATTTTGGATTGGGATAATATCTTTACTGCCTCACCAGACGCAGGTGTTGAATGGTATGTGGTGGAACAGGACCGATGTGTTCCACCGCCTCTGGAGGCCGCCAGGCTAAGTTTGGAATATCTTCGTTCACGCGAGATGGTATGAAACGGAGATAAACGCGGAATCAGCTTTGCGCAACCAAGGAGAAACTGCTTGATTCCTAAACTGGTATTTACTGCGATATATTTGAAGAGAGTATCCAACTGTTATACGACTTGGTATTGGAAGGAGTAATTAAAAAAAGAATATGGTTGAACATGTGACAGTTTACCATCAAGAAGGAAGATATGCGGGCTGGCCAGCCAACTATGGCATATGGTCATGGGGGGATGAAATCGTTGTTGGGTTTACGCTTGGTTATCACCAGTCAGACGCCGGATTTCATACTCGAGACAGGAGTAGACCTTTTGTTACCATGCAAGCTCGCAGCCTTAACGGTGGAGAGACGTGGGAAGTGCAAAATATGCCGTGTCGAACGCCAGGAGGCAGAGGTTTATCAGCAGATGAACACGTTCAAAGATCTTTAGAAGCTGGCCAATCTTCGGAACTTGATCAAGAACTAAATATTTGTAGTGGAAACATTAACTTTACGCATCCCGATTTCGCGCTTATATGCGCTCGGACGGGGCTAACTGATGGGGCGATCTCTTGGTTTTATGTCTCAACCGATAGGTGCCGCACATGGAAAGGCCCATATAGCCTCCCCATGTTCGGGTTTCGAGGAATTGCAGCCCGAACTGACTATCTGGTCACTAATCCGCATACCTGCTCACTGTTTCTAACTGCAGCCAAATCTGATGGCAATGAAGGTCGAGTGTTTTGTGCCAGAACATCTGACGGGGGAAAATCATTTCACCTATTATCGCAAATTGGTGAAGAACCAACCGGATTTGAGATTATGCCGGCCAGCATTCGGTTATCTGAATCCCGTATACTCGTGGCTGTACGAACAAGAGAAAAGAATGACAATTGGGAAGAAGCCAGAAATTACATAGATCTATATGTTTCTGAAGATGACGGTCAGACTTGGCAATACTTAGGTCGTCCTGTTCAAAACACAGGTGTTGGTGGAAATCCACCAACAATGACAAAATTGAGAGATGGACGCCTTTGTATGACATATGGCTATCGAGATGTGCCATATAGCATGTTGGCAAAGATCAGCGATGATGACGGAAGCACATGGAGCACAGAAATCGTCCTCAGAAATGATGGAGGAAGCCATGATATAGGCTATCCTCGTACCGTTCAAAGAACGGATGGCAGTCTGGTTACAGTTTACTATTTCGCTGACGAACCAGACGGACCGAGATATATCGCCTCGACGATATGGAAAGTCTGATTAGATAATTTAACATAATATTTTAAACTAAAATTAAATATGGTAAAATATAATTATTTAATAATCTTAAATTACTTTAATCTTGTATTCATAAAATCAAGATTAAAAGGCTGAATTATTTTGTATTTAATTAAATATAGACCATGAAAATACTCGCGGTTGTTAATAGCAAAGGTGGGGTTGGGAAAACAACAACTGCCGTAAACCTTTCAGCTCGTTTTGCTTCTGGGGATGCTCGCGTTTTATTAATTGACCTAGATAGCCAAAGTTCGGCCTCCTTTTCACTTGGCGTGGGAAGACAGAATTTAACCCCTTCTATCGGGAATGTGCTTTTCGATCAAACACCAATCCAAGAAAGCGTACGCCGGACTTCTATCGATGGATTGAACCTGATTACGGGGTCAATGGAACTCGCTAATGCAGACGTAATTATGGCCAACGTAAAAGGCAGAGAAAATCAACTTAAATTGGCCGTTGAACGTATATCGGATGAATACGCCTATATTGTATTTGACTGCCCACCTTCATTATCTATATTGACGGTGAATGCCTTAGTTACTGCGGAGGCTTTCATAGTACCAATGTGTCCACAGTACTTGGCGCTTGAAGGAGTTATCACACTACTATCAGCAGTAGAGAAAATACAGGAAGGAATTGGCGAAACTGCTGAGTTCCTAGGGATTCTATTAACAATGGTTGACAAACGGTCAAACGCTGTTGAAGAGCTCATCCAGATGGTCCGTAATCATTACAAAGACACTGTGTTTGACACAGAGATAGGTATCAGTTCCGCTTTGGCTGAAGCTCCAGGATTTGGCCAAAGCATATACGATTATGCCCCAGAATCAAATGGATCTAAAGCATATACAGAGCTGACGATTGAGATTCTGGATAGGATGCTTAAGAAGGAAGGGGAAAATTGACAAAGGTAGGAAAAACACCTGACGATATTTTTGCTTCAACGGCCACAAAACCTAACCGCGGCCGTCCGCCACTTCACCAAGAGGATTGGACTAAAGTTACGACATCATTACTTAATCGGCAGGTTGTCTTTTTAGACGGCATTGCAAATGATATCCGTGCTAATTCGGGAAAAGTTGTCAAACGCACAGCAATCATACGAGCATTGATTGATGCGCTTGAGCTAAGTAACATTAATCTAACAGGAGTCACGTCAGAGGATGAATGCCGCCAGATTCTTTTACAGAATTTTAATACTCAGAGTCTAGAAGAAAATGCATCGTCTGCTGATGAAACGGAATAATTTAGCGTAAGCCGCGGTCCTGAAGCCGATTCCTAACGAGAGTGATACTTACGTCGTATTCTTTGGCGATTTGGTTCATACTCATGCCTTTCTCAAATTTGTAAGCGATGCCATCCACATCTACGTTTAGCTTAGGTCGATTGCATGGTTTCCCAGATTTACTGCCTCCAACCGCTGCTTTCTTTCGTCCATGTTGCATACGTTCCCGAATTGCCTCTCTCTCAAATTCAGCAAATGCGCCCATGATCTGAAAGAGCAGCCTTCCCTGAGGAGTAGATGTGTCAATATTTTGATCTGTAATAACAAAGTCACAGTCATGGTTTTTGAGAGCTGTTGTGGTATTGAGCAAATCTTGCAGAGAGCGTGACAGCCTGTCTAGCCTTGTAACCATAATATAATCGAGCCGTCCATCTTGAACAGCTTCCATCATGCGTGTAAACTGAGGCCGCTTGGTGTTGCCTCCAGACTCTCCTTCATCAACAAATTCTTGGGTCAGATAATCGGTCTCTTGGTTCCTTCTGCGTATAAAGTCTACGTACTCGTAAAGCTGCTCTCTTTGTAACACAACTTCCTGTTTGTCGGTAGAACATCGAATATACAATCCTATCCGCTTGACTTCCATTAGATCTCCTTGCAAACGCATTATCTTATGAAAAGGATGCTACTTTTCAGTACGTTTGGGGTTGTATTTAAGTTTCAACTTAAATACAAGTATTTTACTTTTAAACTTAAATACAACTGAAAAAGGAAACTTTCTTTAATATTCAATGTATAAAACATTCAGACTTAAGTAAAAGCAGGGTTGCTATAATCAACCTATCAAAACGGCTCGATTTACAGTCATCATAAGGATCCGGATGATTAGTCACTCGTTTTTTTGTTTTACAAAAGTCTATGTTTTAAACATTGAAAGTAAAATACAACTATCCAATGTGGTTTTATTTAAGTTTGAATGTTTTATACATACAAACTTAAATACAGATTTTAGCCTCTGTTTTCCGGTTGCGTGGTACGTTAAACTGGTTTGCCAACTGTTAATTACAATTCATTTCTGCTTGTCGATATAGCTGAATCATTATAGTATGGCATAATAGACGCCATGACATATTCCCTC
>DTUY01000137.1 GCA_012963885.1 Candidatus Poribacteria bacterium
ATACTGAGCTCTGGCTATGCCGTGCTCAGGCCTTTGCCTTTATTATGTGAATCTAAGTTTAATATTACACTTGGATGTGAAACCTGCTTAATTATCATACTTTTGTCTGGTAGTATGATAGTGGATTTAATTTTGATCAAATCATCTATTGGTTCGAATGGAATATTGGGATTTGGAGGTTCTACCAAATGATTATTGACGCCCACGCGCACATTTTTCCTCATGTTCAGGGGATAAATACCGATGGACCAACGCGTGGTGCTGGTTACGGCCGTATTTGGGTTGGAGATCAACAGGTTCAATTGATGCCAGCGTTAAATGAAGAAACTAAATTTGCGTCGGAGATGTTAATAGCAGGATTGGGGTGAAGTTGATAAGACGGTTTTGCTTCAAGGGCCCTTCTACGGCGAATGCAATCAATACGCCCTTGATGCTGCTGGTCAATATCCTGATCGGCTGATTTGTGAGGCTTACCTTGATCCATGGTCACCGGGGTTGCCCGACGCATTTGAGAAGATCGCGGATATCCCCCTTTTTCGGGCTGTGAAGATGGAGTGCTCAGAAGCAACCGGATTTTGCGGGATTCATCCAGGAGGCAAGTTGAATAATTCGGAAATTCGTGGCTATGGACCGAACTTGAACGGAGAGAATTAGTTCTGGTACTTGATTTGGGTGCAGTTGCCAGCCGTTCGTACCAGACGGATGCTGTGCGTACTATTTCTAAAAAGCATCCCAATTTACGAATTGTTGTTGCTCATTTGGGACAACCTAACCCAATGGTTGAAGCCGATGCATTCCTATAGGAGATGTGGTTGGAACAGATAGATTTAGGCAAATTAACCAATGTTTGGCTTGACAACGCAGCTTTACCTGCTTACTTGAGCGATGAAGGATATCCGTATCCAAGTGCCGCTAGATATATACGCATAGTCATTGAGCGAATTGGTCCAAATAAAGTCATGTGGGGAACTGACATACTAGGACTTTTCTCTCATCTGATGTATCTACAATTGGTGAGATTGGCCAGACAGCATACTGACTTCCTAAATCAAGAGGAACAAGCAATGGTACTGGGTGGAAACGCAATGCAGGTGTACGGGTAGCGAATTGACCGGTGAAGTTTTCATTACTCCTACTCCCCACACTTGGAAAGGTAAATGAGAGGAGTCTCGTATGACTTTTAATAGAGAACGTGCTATAGATTATATGTCTCGCTGCAACCTAGACGTTTTGGTTGCAACTTCTTCAACTATTATTACCTACTTTTCAGGTAGTGCTTGTTGGCTGGACTCAAAATTTAAGCAATATATGATGATGCCGGGGGCGTCTGACTATTTAATGCCAACAACAACATTTGTGGTCTTTCCAGTTGAAGGTGCTCCTACACTGGTCATTGATGCCCTGTTTTCAGTTAATACCATCGATTCTTGGATTGACGATTTATATCTTGTGGGAAATATCTCCTCAAGTGACCTGCCTGCATCAAATATTCAACCTGATTCCGAACGAGTTTTTTTTGACTCTCTGGACAAGGCAAAATATTACACACAACCAGTAAAAGCACTTTTAAGTTTGCTTAAGTCAAGAGGATTAGCTGACAGCCGAATCGGGTTGGAAATGGATAGAATCCACCCTGATCTGAAAGCATCAGTAGATCAAGCCTTACCTCGAGCATCAATTAAAGATTGCTCAAATTTGATCCGCCTGATCCGCAGGGTTAAAACCGAAGAGGAAATAAATCATTTAGCAAGGGCTACCGAGATCGGTGAAAAGGCAGCTAATAAGAGCGTTAATTCGGCCTGCGCCGGTCAACCGATTTCGGATGTTGTTCAGTCCTACCGCTCCAGAATAGCGAAACAGGGTGCTGATTTTGAACACTTTGCATATAGTTTGCACGGTTTAGGAATTGCTACCGAACCAGATTACTTATTGACTGACGAGGATTTTCTCTTTGTTGACTTTGGTTGTACTTATCGCAACTATGTTTCAGATAACGGTTTTACTCTGGCAATGCGTCCGTTATCAGGCAAACAACTTGACAAGTATAAAACACTCCACGCTTGTATTCAAGCAGGTGTAGATACAATTGCGCCTGGTGTCAAGTCATCAGAGATACAAACTGCTATGGCACAAGTTCTTGATCAACAAAATGTGCAGGCCTCGTTACCACATGGTCATGGATTGGGACTGAAAATTCGCGACTATCCGATTATTGTCCCCAAAAATGATCTCTATATTCGTGACGATTGCGTAGAGATTCCATCTGATCTACCATTGGAAACAAATATGGTTGTTAACTTGGAAGCATCTATTTTCAGGTTAGAAATGGGGCCTTACACATTGAGCAATCCTTTCTTATCACAGCAAACGGATGTCAACCCTTGATTCCCCAAGATCGCGTATTGCCCCG
>DTUY01000138.1 GCA_012963885.1 Candidatus Poribacteria bacterium
ACCTGTTGACCTGTGTCGGGCGGTGGTGGAAGCTATTTTTGCTTTCCTGGAAATGGATCCTAATGATCCCAATGATTGGTATAGATGGCCACACAAACCAGGCGCGGGTATGGTAGAGATGTACCAACATCAGGCCATGTGGAACGTTTACCAGCATCTGCCAATCCACCAGATTTATACTGAAGTCTATGGTACGCATCGTATCTGGGTACATCCGGACCGTGTGAACATGAAGCCACCTCGCCACCTAGAACATCCCGACTGGGACCACCAGGGGATGTACCACTGGGATGCGGACACCTCCAATTTACCGATCACATTCGGCACGCAAGGCGTTCTGTTTCTGACCGACACGGCCGATAATCAGGGCTCCTTTGTTTGCTGGCCTGGAGCACACAAATGGCTAATCGACCCGAAATCCCCGTGGGTACCGGAGTTATCGCAGGAGCATTTCATACAGGTCTCCGCACCGGCAGGTTCTCTACTTATCTGGCATCGGGCCCTGCCACATGGTAACGGCCGCAACACGTCGGATAAACCGCGATTAGCCCAGTACATGAACTTCTATCCAGTGCCTGAGCCAATGGATGAAGAAAGGCGGCAAGAACGAATCACCTTATGGAGAGAGAGAAGGGCCCTTGGTCGAGGCCCCTGGCCGGGCGACCCACGGGGATGGGAAGCTAAAAATTATGGCCCAGCAAAACTGACAGATCTAGGCAGAAAACTTTTGGGCCTGGACCTGTGGGACTAGTCCAACAAGAGTTCCCTTTGCAGACCTAGGCTCGCCGTGTCAGCCAGATTCTTAGGGAAAGCTTATCTCAAGAGCGACAGGATGTTCTGTGGTAAGGATGAGGCTTGCGCTAGCATAGCTGTCGCTGATTGCGCCAGTATCTGGTTCTTAGCCAGATCAGCAGCTTCAGCGGCAAAGTCAGCATCCTCTATACTTGATCGTGACGATTCGATATTCTGAATGTTGCTGCTCAGGTTAGACATGGTGAAGGCTAAACGACTCTGCGCCGAGGCCAGATAACTACGTTCCTCGTTGACTACGTCTATAGCTGTATCCAAAGCAGTCATAGCTGCTCTGGCCTGATCGATATCTAAAACCAATTCATCTTCAATCTCCAAACCGCTGGACGTCACACTGGTGATGCCCAGTTTTAACTGGTGATTAACATCGTTATCCGCTCCTACCTGCAGATCTCTGTTTGGCGCAATTTCTATCTGTGTTCCATCCAAACTGTCATTATGTGGATTATAACTGTCAGTTGAAGGTATGGCAGGGTCAGGGCTGCTCTTAATACCCAGCTGAATACCGAACTCATCAAAATTCAGCGTCGTGTCATAACCTACACGATATTCCAAACTCTGCTCCATTCCATTCTCCCCAGTCATCGTCAGTTTCCTCGTTTCCGGTACAAAGAAATCCTGGGGGGCTCCAAGTAATGTCGTTGTTGTCTTGGGGGCGTTACTGGTATCAACTTCCAAGCCCAATCGAGAGAAACCCACTGTTTGAGGACTATCATGGAATTGGTAACCACTTTCCTCCACAGGTGCTGTATTAGGCGAGTTAATGGCCAGCGTTGGATTAACAGTAAAATCCCTGGAAGTGTTGAGTAATTGGGTTGCTGTTGTCTGGGCATTGTAACTATCAACATCCAAGCCTAAATCACTAAAAGAGACGGTTTGTGACTCCGAACTGGACGAATATTTAATCTCTTGCTGGGTCCCATCTGGTATGGTGGCTTTCAATCGTGTATCCACCGTAAACTCTTGAGAGTGATTAAGTAACTGGGTTGCTGTCTGTTGGGCATCATTACTATCAATTTCAAGGCCCAAATCATCGAAAGAGACGGTTTGTGATTCCGAACTGGATGAATATTTGATCTCTTCTGTTGTTCCGCTTGGAGCCGTAGCCTTCAACCTGGCGTCGACGGTAAAATCTTCGGCATTGTCAAGTAAAGAGGATGTCATGGCTATAGCATTGTCAGTTTCAACCTGAAGGCCTAAGCCGGAGAGGTTTACCGTTTGAGAATTGCTATCGTATTCATAGACACTTTTAGCCACTGTATTATCATGGGCTGTCACTGACATAGTAGGATTGACTCTGAAAATCTGAGAGTGATTGAGTAACTGTGTTGCTTGTTGTCTGAGCATTGTTACTATCAACATCCAAGCCTAAATCACTAAAAGAGACGGTTTGTGATTCCGAGCTGGAAGGATACTGAATCTCCTGCTGTGTGCCATCAGGAGCGGTGGCCTTCAATCTGGTATCAATGGTGAATCCTTGAGAATGATTAAGTAACTGTGTAGCTGTTTGTTCGGCATTACTGCTGTCAAGTTCCAAGCCCAGGGTGTTGAAAGAGACCGTTTGTGACTCTGCACTGGAAGGGTATTGAATCTCCTG
>DTUY01000139.1:0-21748 GCA_012963885.1 Candidatus Poribacteria bacterium
AATTTATTGAATACGTGGGCTCAAAAATCGAGAAACTTCTATTTCTTTGACTTATACAAGAGGTCTACTGAAGAAAGGTCCGCATTTAATGTCGATTCTCCCCCATGACAGTTCACTAAGTTGGCAATCCGACTTAGCAATATAGCAATCGAGTTAGCATTAGCATCGGCGTAAAATCGATCCTCTTTTGATTTCCAGTTGGCCTGGTCGTAACACTATCCGCCAGCGCTGGAATGGAGGGCATTAATCTGATTCCAAAATCCCTCATTCATCATGACACCGCTCTTTCTGACCAGAAAATGTTAATCCAGACCATTCGTAGAAATCGACAGTGGTTCTACTCTCAATACCATTCACCATTCTTAACAACTGTTTTTGCCGACCGGTCAGTAGATCCACCCATTAAGGCTTAAATCGGTGGTGGGAGTCACACTGAAACCTCATCCAACTTCCGTTGCGGTAGTAACCGGAATAAGGCATGCCGAACTTGGTCGCTGGTATTTGCCCTCCTCCACACCAATACTACCCATTAATCAGCACGCTCCCCATTGGTGCAACCGCTGTCTGGACGTTTTAATTTCCACTCCTTCTGGTATCTGAGCATAGCCGCTTCTATGGAAGCCTGGCACAATTCGGGTGGCACCAATTTCCGGGGGAAAGTCGTCCAGCATCCAAACAGTGTTCATCATCACTGGAAACTCAGCTGACTTCTTAATCAGGGGTTGAAGGATATCACCGTACAGATGTTGTGCTGGATCCTCCAGTCTGACAATTCGAGTACTTAGACGTCCCAAGATAATACGGTGACCCATAAAGTGCTCGACCAGTGGTATACCATGGGATGATCAATGGTTTGGAAGAAGATCGGATCGCAGGTAGGCAGGTTAAGGACATAACGTGCTGTACCGCCATAGTAATCCTCTTTAGCCACGTTGTGGATCTAAGTGAACAAATAATTCCTCATCTCTGAAGCTAAGTCCCTAGTTAGAACGTTTTAAACAATAGTATAACTATAAACCTCGATTTCAAATTTCTCTTGCTGTAAATCGGACAAAGTGCCCCCTTTTCTAGGTGTTGTTGAGTTCGAAAATTAGGCTTGAACTACTTCTAGGACTGTGGAAGCAAAGAAAGCCAAGAGTGTAAAGAATATGACGGGTTGGAAGACAAGTGTGTGTTTGCTAATCAGTTTTGGATCAAACATTCCTCCAGAGTTTACAGTTTGGGATACGGGGCAAGCAGAGCTACTATTTCAGTAGATTTACTGAAATGGGGATTTTGCCCCTTCTTTCAGTTTTTCCTCAGGCCTGGTTGCACACACATTAGAGCATGCCAAAAAGGATGGCTATCCCGACCCATGTTATCAGGTACAATTAGATCTTCACGCTGACAAAAACTGTGTAAGGTGCGAGTCAGTGGGATTTCGTGCCCTCGTTGCTCGGCTTGGTCGAGAAAGTAATGCAATTCAGGATACTTGACATAGACATAGTTGCCTTGGTTTTTCTGAACTCGGTTGGCAATCGATTCGAAATGCCGTCGCCACCCTGTTGCTCCACTAATAGCTTGGCAAATGGCTCCGACCTCGATTCCGCTACCAACACCAAAAGCAATTGCCTCCAAGTAGGCGGCGGCACCCAATCCCATCGCCAACTGGTTAACCCCCTTGACAACCTGCCCCGATCCGCTCGGCCCACAGTAAACAATTCGTTTTGGATCACCAATCACCGACAATAATGGTAGACATCGGTCAAACTCCTCACGACAGCCACCTGCAAACATATGCAAATTCCCGTTTCTAATTCCAACAGGTCCTCCACTAACTGGCACGTCCAGCAGAGTAGCCTCTTTTGTTGTCAAGGCCTCCGCCAGTTGCTGGGTCTGCTGGACGACCGTAGTTCCGAAGTCGATAAAGGTTTGTCCCAATTTGGCATGAGGAAGCAATTCGGTTTCTGTCACTGATACCCAAATAGCTGAATCCCTGAGACTGGTCATAACCAAGTCTACCTTTTTCGCTAAATCAGCAGCACTCCCAGCCTCCGTAGCTCCAGCGGAGACACTTGGTAATAACCGTTCAGCCTTGATGTCATAAACTGTTAGATCGTAACCCGCGGCTAAGAACTTCAAAGCCATCTCAGAACCCATGGATCCCAGTCCTATCAGGCCTATTTTTTGATCCTTCATTTTATGCTCTCCTTCTTAGTGGCCAAAAGACCTTTTGTGTGGTTGGTCCCTCCTAGGAACCTTGTGTCCGTTGAGGTTCTCGCTTTAGCTTAATCTTGCCTGCCCGTCCAGCGCGAATCTGATTCCTTGGGAGGTGGAAGTTGTTTTTTTAGCTGAAGGAAACGTTGCAGGCTTCGCTGGCGTAAGGGACGCGGTGGCAATTCGGAAATAAGCTTTTTGACATTTGAAATTCGCTCACTTGTCAAGGGATGAGACGAAATTAACTTTTGTATTTGGGTTGAGATCTGGCTATCCTTTTGATCTTTTTGCCGCTGCAATTTATCGAAAAACTTAACTATCCCGCTGGGGTTTAATTCTGCTGCGTAAGTAATTTCAACCGCATTGCGATCGGCTTCACGCTCAGCATCACGGCTGTATTTCATCAATACTCCACTTAAGGTAATCTGAGAGATAATTTCTTGTATTTTATCGGGATCCTCACCAAAAATAAGTTGTGAAATCATGACCATTCCCATCTGTTTAGTCAACTGCTTCATTCCATGCCTTTCGACAACATGTCCAATTTCGTGAGCTATGACACCTGCCAACTCAGATTCAGTTTCCGAAATACGGAGCAGTCCTACGTTAACGTAGACATGCCCTCCTGGAATTGCGAAAGCATTTACTTCTTCAGAGCTAACGATTTTGAAAGTATAAGCAATATTATGACGTTTTGAGTGGCTTACTAGGAGTTGGCCAAGTTCCTGAATATAGGAATTTAAATCAGCATCATCATTGATATCTAGATCTTTCTCTATCTCGTTTGCGAATTGTTCGCCGAGGTCAGCCTCTTCTTGATCGGAAAAAATGTTTATATCACTTAGACCTCCAATACACCCGATCAATACCAGCTGACTAAGAAAAAAGACCCAACAGGAAAAATGATGTGCGATTCTATACTGATTTTGTGTCATCGATGATCAATTTTTGCCGCATCTGTTAAAATTTGGTTGATAAGTTGATTGTAAGAAATCCCTGCAGCTTTTGCTTGAGCAGGAAGATCGCTGAGTTCAGTTAACCCCGGCAGTGTATTAATCTCGATAACATAAGGTTGACCGAATTCATCAACCAACATATCAACGCGGGAGAAACCACGACAACCTATTGATCTATGGACATTAAGCGCAATTTCCTGAACTAGTTCAGTAGTCGTCTTCGATAACCTGGCAGGTATGATAAATTCCGTCATTCCGGCAGTGTATTTGGCTTCATAATCGTAAAAATCGCGTTTGGGTACCAGCTCTAAAACAGGGAGTGCGCGGAGTTCCTTTCCAATACCAAGCAAACCAACGGTAATTTCCATCCCGGAAATATGCTGCTCGAAAAAGATTTCTCCAAACTCTTTTGCTGTTTGAGTGGCTATCCGTTGTAGATTAGAAACGTTATCTACCATTGAAATTCCAATAGATGATCCCTCTGTTTTTGGCTTGACAACAACAGGTAGCCCAAGTTGATTAGCAGCTGTTTGGCACTGAGTTGCTGTGTCTTGATTCGGATCGAACGAAAAGGATTTCGGCATCGGAATATTTGCGGTTTCAAAAATTTGTTTAGCCATAATTTTATTCATCGCAATCGCACTTGTTAGTATGCCAGAACCGGTGTAGGGGATTCCAAAACTCTCCAGCACACCCTGAATTGTCCCATCTTCATAACCCTTTCCGTGAAGTGCTAAAAAGGCAATATCAATCTCCGCTGACAAAAGTCGATTCAGCCAGTCTGAGTCAATGGGATCAATGGTAACGACAGCGAATTCTTGAGCCTCCAAAGCCCCGATTACACGAGCACCGGATCTTAGTGAGACTTCTCGTTCAGCAGATTTTCCGCCCATCAATACTGCAACTCGTTTACCGAACATAAAACCTCAATTCACTTCTAGTTTTCAGGTCCCAATAATTTACCAGCGTCGGTGATTAAAATCCACTGATGGTGATTATTTGATCGTTCCAATGGGATTCTACAATAGCCACACAAGTCCACATATGCTCTTTGCTACTACCTCCATCGAGATATCTTTGTTAACTGTGGACTAAAAGTATAAACAGTCCAACCTCTCAGTGAGTATTTATAAAGCTCCTCTTATCATCAAAATCAAATAACACCCACTTGTCGTAAATCGTTTAAAAAGAAACGATCCATCGTGTTTTGATTATGACAACGGATGTAAGTAATCCCGCGATTCAGACAAAACTGTGCAAATTGATAACAAAAATCAGAAAACCTCTTTTTATAATCTTCCATGACCTGATCTGTGACAGTAATTTCCTTTGTTCGTCCCGTCTCAACATCCTCAAGCCTTAGATCCCCACTAAACTGAGGATTGAGTTCCTCTTCGCTTATGACATGTATAACATAAACTTCAAAGTTACGCGAAACGAGATACTTCAAGCTGTTTTTATAGCTACTTGGATCTAGAAAATCGGAGATAAGAAAGACAATACCACTTTTCCTATTCAGGCTAGCAAACCGACGAACATTTGTGTTCAGGTCGGTTGTTTTACCTATTTCAATAGAACTAAGTGCCGTCTCAACTTTATGGAAACTCCTGTCGCCAGCAATAAATGAAAATATTTGTCTCAATTGGTCAGAAAGTGTGTAGATAGCGATCAAATCAAAATTGGCTAAGGCAATACTGCTTAGCCCTGCCGAAATCTGCTTAGCCGCATTAAGTTTGGTTGGATTTCCAAAATCCATAGATCGACTATTATCCACTAAAACTGATATCTGCAGATTCTTGTCAGCATTGAACTGCTTAAGAAAGAGACGGTCCGAGCGGGCATAAACGTTCCAATCCACATCCCGCAGATCATCACCGATTTCATACGGTCGATAATCGGTAAATTCAATGCCCACACCTCGATCCAGGCTTCGTCGATTGCCTTTAAAAGCACCGTGAAAAGATCTTGGCGATCTAATACTAAATTGGCGTAGTTGTCGTCTAAGCGCCGGGGAAAGCATCACGTAGGTCCTTTTTTTCGGACACATCAATTATTGGATTGACCAATTTTTCCGAACCGAACCGGATAACATCCGTAGTGGGTAAACCAGTCTCTGCTTCTACTAACTCAACAGCTTCAAGTGCTTGGTCAGACATCAAATCGAAAGTATTGAGAGAGACACCTATGATTTTGGCTGGCTTTATCGGATAAACCAGCGCTTCATATTGGTTAATCATTTCACCTAGAGGCGGAAACTTAATTGTGTGTCGTGCAACTTGCATTCGTGTTGGCTGATGGCAAAAAATCATTGCGTCCGGTTGTGATCCATGTAGCAGGCTGAGGGTAACACCAGAGTATCCGGGATGAACCAGAGAACCCTGACCTTCGACAACCAAAACATCGTTATCTCGGGCGCCTTGTAGAACTATAGTTTCTGCTGCTCCTGCAGTAAAGTCGGAGATAACCGCGTCGATGGCAATCCCCCAACCTGAGACCATGATACCGTTTTGACCAGTAGCGCAAAATATCGCCTTCTTGTCCGCTGATCTCAGTCCGTTGGTTAGCTCTATAGCAGTAACCATTTTTCCCGTCCGACAGTCAGATCCGACAGTCAGTATAATAGTTGATGATATTCCTGATGCTTGACAGGTTCCGATTGGCAGATTCTCCGGTGGTTTACGCACATCCCACAAGATAACACCATGTTTTGCTGCTAGATTAGAAAGTCCAACGTCATCGGATAAAAAATGATGCATTCCGCTCACAATGTGCAAACCGTTTGAGATTGCTTCAACCAAGACCGGACGCCAATTAAGGGGTAACTCCCCACCTGGTGGAGCAATACCAACGGCTAACAATGTTGGATTATACGACATTGCTTCATGGAGATTCGCAACTACCGGAATACCTTCACCTATGCCAATAACCTCGCTTGCCGATTTACCTGCTTTAATACTGTCGATAACTGCGACAATATTCCGAGCGTGATAGCGAATCAACACTGTTGCGGCCTTCGATTCAAGCACACTAAACGATTCTTCCGCCAGAATTACTATTTTTTGCTCTGTTACTTTTAGATTTTCCTGCATACTGTGAAAAATATCCACCGATGTTTAATCTCACTCCAATTCATGTCAGGTAAAGCTGTTTTCTAAACTGAAATCTATCATTTGTCATTATAACATACAAGCTGTGACAGCTTCACTTGACATCAGTATTTTCAAGTGTTATGCTCTGCCTAGTCCCAACCGAAAATAGGCAGAACTCAGATCATGAAAATCGGCATTGTCGGTTTACCGTATGTTGGTAAAACTTCGATCTTTAATGCCCTAACGGGGGCAGAAGCTGAAATTGGTTCTTACACCTCAGGTTCCAAAGCCAATATTAAGTCAGTTACTGTACCCGATGAACGCCTGGACGTGTTGACCGAGGTCTTCCAAGCCAAAAAAATCACACCCACAACCATTGAGTATACAGATATCGTCGGCATGTCCAGAGGTGATATAGATCGTGGTAGTTTTGAAGCCAGCATAATTGCTGATCTGCGTGAAGTCGATGCTCTAGCACACGTTGTCAGGTTCTTTGAAGACAACGCAGTTCCGCATGTGGACGGTGATGTTAATCCGATGAGAGATATCGAAACCATTGATCTGGAGCTAACATTCGCAGATTTACAGATTATTGATAGAAGGCTTGAACGTTTGGAAAGGGAATTGCGCACAAAGCGTGATAGGGCGCTCGAGCATCAACAAAATGTGCTGAAAACATGCAAGAATGCGCTTGAAAATGGAATTGCAATTCGTGAACTCGAAATTTCCGGCGAGGACGAGAAAACAATACGCGGTTACCAGTTCCTCACTCAAAAACCAATGTTAATTATTTGTAATATTGATGAAGATCAGGTCAACCAATCAGATCAAATCATTAGGTGCCATATAGAGCGCCATACCAAAAAGCTGAGTACAGAAATTTTCGTCCTATCAGCCAAGTTAGAGATGGAGATCATACAACTCGATTCCACAGAAGCAAGTGTCTTCTTGGAAGAGATGGGACTTCAAGAATCTGCGCTTAATCGTTTTATTCAAATATCCTATCAACTACTTGGACTGATTACCTTCTTTACCTGCACTGGCATGGATGAGTTGCGGGCATGGACAATACAGCGCGGGATGACAGCCATCGATGCAGCGGGCTCGATTCATACCGATATGGCTCAGGGGTTTATTCGGGCTGAAACCATACACTGGAGTGAGTTAGTTGAAGTTGAAAGTCTGATAAAGGCAAAAGAAAAAGGTCTGCTCCGTCTTGAAGGAAAAGGCTATCTCGTCCAAGATGGAGATATCTTGACGATACGTTTCAGTGTCTAATCTAATGTTATGTTTATTGTCGGTTTAAAACCTAAGCATCATCTAACTTGTATACTCGTTTCAATACTAATACCATTTAATATTTTAATGAATGGTTGTAACTCTCAGCAGGGGCAAAAACCAAAATTTGGTCGCTGGGAAATTGTGCGACAAGCAGACTGGAAGACGCGTTTCTATGATGTTTTCTTCATTGACCACCAAACTGGTTGGGCAGTTGGAAACAATGAAGGCAATTCAATCAATGAAGAATTCGACAGTGTTATTGCCCACACCTCGGATGGTGGGCAGCATTGGATTCCTCAAGAAAGTGGAACACTCTATCCATTACGTAAAGTATGGTTTATTGATAGTCGAAATGGGTGGATCATTGGTGAAAACGGCACTATCCTTAAGACCAACGATGGTGGTAATCACTGGCACCTACAAGAGTCTAATACTTTAAATAATCTATTTGATTTGCATTTTTTTACAGATAAAGAGGGATGGATTATTGGTGATTATAGTACTATAATCCGTACTAAGGATGGCGGAATAACATGGGTTGATCAGGCATCTCCTTTCAAGGATGCTTCATTGCGAGGCCTGCATTTTCTTAATCAGCGTCATGGATGGATTGTTACTTATGAAGGTAACATTTACGTCACCATCGATGGTGGCCACAGTTGGACAAATCAAAAGACCAACATACGTTACGAATTGTCAGATGTCTATTTTGTGGATGAAAATATCGGTTGGATCGTCGGTGATAAACGAACAGTATTACGAACAACGGACGGCGGTATTCACTGGAACTATATAACAGAAGGATCGAACCAAAGGCATGAGACAAGTTATGGGCAAAAAGTGAAAACTGGTGACGAGCCGTTGCACAGTTTTATCCTTTTCGATCTATGTTTCGCCGACCAGGAAAACGGCTGGATTGTTGGTGATATGGGCGCATTGCTCTATACGACAGACGGTGGAATAACATGGCGACACCAGCGCGGTGGAGCAACACAACTACCGGGAGGTGATGTGGTGTTACAGGGGGTGCATTTTGTCGACCAGAAAACCGGTTGGGTCGTTGGTGAGGCAGGCACGATTCTCCATACCGGAAACGGTGGTAAAACTTGGGAATTCCAATCATCACCGAGCTATTTGCTTTCTGGTGTGCATTTTTCCACGTCGGAAGTCGGCTACGTTGTCGGTGATCGAGGTGAAATATTATTTACAGATGACGGTGGCTCCAGTTGGACATCTCAAGACAGTGGTATCATGGAGTGTTGCGGAGCTACATATTTTGTAACTCCGAAGATTGGATGGGCGGTTGCTGAATGGGGTACCATCATACATACAAAAGATGGGGGAAAAACATGGTGGCCTCAAAAAACTGATTCTTCAAAGGCTTTGCTTGATATATTTTTTATCGATCGGGATACGGGATGGGTAATTGGTAATAACGGAGAAATTCTATCTACCAACAATGGTGGTAAAACTTGGGAATATCAAGATAATACAACAAATCGAGATCTCTTTGGTGTTCACTTTATTGATTCCAAAACCGGTTGGATTGTTGGTGATGGTGGGATACTCCTGCATACTAATGATGGAGGAGACAACTGGAGGTTACAGTATCATTTTGGAGAACAGTGGCTAGCTGATGTTTTTTTTGTCGACTATCTCCATGGTTGGATTTGCGGAGTCAGTGGTCTGATCTATCACACATCGGATAGTGGCCGAACTTGGACAAGGCAAAAAAGTCATCAAGATAATTCCCTTAATGGCCTTTTTTTTATCAATCCTAATGAAGGATGGGTTGTCGGTGGTCACGGCACGGTTTTGCATACAATCGACGGTGGAAAGGTTTGGCGTCCACAGCAATGTGAGACGCAGTTTAACCTTAATGCAGTTCATATGGCGAGTCCGGAACTAGGGTGGATTATCGGTGACCTTGGGACTATTTTAAGACACATGGTTATTGACCCAATATAGATCCCACCTCGCAAACACCATTTCATGTGATACAATTATTTATAATAAGAGGGAGTTGATGGATACCAACACAAATGATACGCGTACAAATATTGTCAACCTGCTGAAGATAAACGGCAAGATGACGATTAATGAAGTTTCTGCACAACTCGATATGAGTTCAATGGGAGTACGCCAGCATTTGGGAAGTCTTGAAAGAGATGGTTTAGTTGAATATTATCGCCAAAAATCCAATCGCGGCAGGCCAAAATATATTTACACTTTAACGGATCAGGCAAAAGAAATTTTCCCGGAATCGTACAAAAGTTTCGCTATGGAGATCTTAGAAGAAGCCGAAGATATTGGAGGTGAAGACTTAGTAAATCAGTTGCTTGAACAGCGTATGGAATCACAAATTCAAAGCTATGAAAAACGCCTTCAGGGCAAAAACTTGGACAAAAAGATAGAGGAACTGGCAGAGATTCGCAACGAAGAAGGTTACATGGCAAACATCAGCAAGAATGGAGATGATTATGCTTTGGTTGAGTATCATTGTCCTATATCCATGATTGCCCAAAAATATCCGTACTTGTGTGAAACTGAGAGGGAGCTTTTTCAAAGGACCCTTGGGGTCGAAATTAAGCGTGAACATCATCTTATATGTGGAAGCCATAAGTGCAGTTATCATATCCAAGCACAGATGTAAACATTAGAAACAAATGAAAAAACAGGACGACAATTCTTCCCAAAATCGACGTATGTTTTTCCAGTCCGCTCTTCTCAAAATCGCTGAGCCGATCTCAGAGTTTCTGAATACTCCCCTTCAGCAAGTCAACCAAACTGAGGACTTTTTTCTGCGTCCTCCCGGTTCTTTATCAGAACACGAGTTCTTGAAAGCTTGTCATCGCTGTAATTATTGTGTCGATGCCTGTCCGGCAGATGCTATTTTGCCATTGCAACACGAGGATATAAATCTGAGAGGAACACCCGCCATTGATTCAAATCACCAGCCATGTGTTGTTTGCTCTTCACTTGTTTGTATGACTGTTTGTCCAAGCGGTGCACTTCAGCCAGTAGAAGTCCATGAAATTGCTATTGGTTTAGCGGAAGTTAATCATGGTCTGTGTTTAAATTCTCAGGGAATTAATTGCCGGCATTGTATTGAAATGTGCCCAATTGGTGAAGATGCAATTCAACGAGACTCTCAAAACAGAATCAAGGTTGACCCCGAAGGATGTATAGGGTGCGGTGTTTGTCAGTATGAGTGTCCCACCGACCCAAAATCGATCGTTGTGAAACCGCTTGCCACTTAAGATGAAATTCGCAAAAATCGTAAGGATTTTTGCCTGTCTCGCGGTCTCTGCAATTCTATCGACCTCTTCACCTGCACAAGTGAAGATTAAATCCTACCAATTTGATCAAACTAACATCACAGTTGGTGACCCCATTCAACTCAAATTGGTCATAGAGACAGATCCATCGTTTGAAATCCGCCTTGACGCTCTTGATCTGAGAGATCAACCACACATTGAAGCCAATCTCCCAATCGTAAAACGCCTTGAACCCGATTCCCAATCGAGGAAAGCAATTTATGAAGTTGTTTATGAGATTCGTGCTTTTTTGACGGGGGAACATAAGTTACCTCCACTCACTATTAGAATAGAAGACCAAGAGGGGAAAGAAATTCAGTTAGAGACACCTGCTTATTCTTTTGAAGTAAAAAAAACTAAACCGGATGATGCCACGGAAATCCGGCCGATCAACCCACCATTAACACCTGATTTAAACTTATTGCCTATAATTCTGGCGATACTGCTTTTGTTGCTGATTGGTGTAATGGGTATCTTCTTATATCGGCGCAGGCAAGATCAGGTTATCGATGAACCGACAGAAACACGACCAAAACAGCCTGCGCACGAAATTGCCTATCAACGTTTAAACGAAATTGAACAAAAGAAGCTTATTGAAGCAGGAAAGATTAAACCATATCACACCGAAGTCTCGGATACAATTCGATGTTATATAACGGATAGATTTGGAATTACCGCTTTAGAATTAACAACTAGAGACCTTCTGCAGAGACTCAGCGTCCAAAAAGAAATAAGCATAGATCAATTTCAGAGGGTCGAACATTTCTTTGCAAGTTGTGATTTAGTGAAATTTGCCAGGAACCAACCGAGTAAAGCAGAATCACATATTCGAATGACAGAAGTCCGTGAATTTATTGGATATACCAAACAGATGTTAACAGATTTGACTGATTAGTTTTAGTTATTGATAGTATGGGTTTGTACCAGCAGCATGGTCTGTGGTATCAATGACATTGACAATTTCGGGGAACTCCTCCTGAATCATTGATTGAACCCCTTGTTTTAAAGTCGCAGTTGCCTGTCCGCAACCTTGACAACCTCCACCCATATGTACATAAATCGAGTCTTCGGTTACATCCAAAAGCTGGATATTTCCACCATGAGATGCGACAGACGGATTGATTCTAGTATCAATAAGTTCTTGAATTTTCTGTGCTCTTGAGTCATCCCAAGTTGGCTGATTCGGATTATCAACACGAAAACCGCTAGCATTCAAATCTTCAATATAATCAATGGTACTGCCTTTCAAGCTGTCCATACTCTGGGAATCAACCAGAACTTTAAGATCTCCTAGATCAATGACGACATCCTCTGGATGCGATTCGACTTCAAGCCCAAGGCTGTATTCAAATGTGGCGGCGGTTCGGCCAGTAACACTAATGCGGAGACCTTCAACCTCAAGATCTTCACTGTCAATAATGGATTTGACCCTTTCTTTAGCAATTTGAGTCAGTTGAATGAGTTGCTCATTATTACTATCAGATGTTTCAACATTATGAGTTTGTTTCATTTTTTTTAGATCCTTAGCCTAGCATAATAGAAGTCCATATTTTTATATGACGCGCCGCTTTTAAGAATTATACCATCATAATTATATCATTCATAATCAATGTCCATTTGCGTGAAATCCTAACTCGGTTCTCAATTATCAAACCCGACCACAAAAATCACCGTCTTTATCATAAAACTTCTGTAAATGGCTAATTGCTTCGATTTCAAGTTGTCGAATTCGTTCCCTCGTTACCTGGAATTTCTCACCGATTTCACGCAATGTCATTTCCTCTCCATTTTCAAGACCATACCGCATTTTCAGTACCTCTCGTTCCCGACTTTTTAGTTTCCCAAGTAGCTGGGTTACCAAATCGTGATTTTCCATATCTGCAATAATGCCATTTTCAAGATTGGAACCTATATCCTCAATCACCTCAGCTACAGTTTTCGTACGATCCCCATCTCTGAACGCCATTTCAAGCGAGATGACATCGACACGATGCGACCAAATAGTAAGAATCTCTTCACTGTCGAGATTAAGTTCGTTTGAAAGTTCATCTGCAGTGGGGGTGCGGCCGAGACTTACTCCCAAAGCTATATAAGTCGATTCCAACTTATGAATCTTTGCAACAATATGAGACGGCAGACGAATTGAACGAGAATAATTATCTAAGCTACGCATAACCCTTTGCCGTATCCACCATATGGCATAGGTACTGAACCTAAAGTTTTTTCTATAGTTGAATTTCTGTGCCGCCTTCATCAAACCAAGGTTTCCTTCTTGGATTAGGTCTTCTAACGGCACATTGTATCCTTTATATTTGATGGCAATAGAAACGACCAGTCTAAGGTTTGAGCGAATCAGTTGATTTAACGCTGATTCGTCTCCTTTCTCAATACGTTTGGCAAGTCCTATCTCTTCCTCATGAGTGAGTAACTCATGCTGAACCATATGACTTAGCCAGTAGCCAAGTGCAGACGAACCATCCGATTCGTGAGATGAAGGCAGCACATAATCCTCTTTAATCTTGTCATTCTGAAATATCTAAAACAGTGGGCATCATTTAACCTCATATACCCAATAAATTGATGAGAATTTTATAGTAGCACTAATATTTATGTTTTGTCAAGTAAATAACTTAAAAAAGCCATTTGTAACCTTTGGTGCTAGTTATTTGTGGTCATAAGGTAGAGATGATTGACTTAATACAAGTGAATCATCAAAAACTTGATTGACGAAAGGAAGAATACCTGATGACCATAATTAGGTTTTATCATCAAATTGTTTTGTAGTGTAGACAGTAAACTTAGAGAACCTGGACTAAACCACAAACACAGCCAAGCCAAGCTCTATCCTTACTGAAGTCATAACTTTGGCTTTACTTTATGCCCTCAAAGGATGTGGGCAACGAGCCTCTTGGCCATGGTTGAGAAGGGATTACCGTGCCCTATTTCCTTCTCTTCCGCATCCAACCAGACTCTTTCGCCTTTTCAACTCTCATGGTCACCACCTAGAGGACTTCTTAGCCGATCCTTCATTAATCAGTGTCATCGACAGTTATGGCATTGAATTGCTTCATCCCATACCACAAGGAGGAAGCCAAAAGCAAATCGGCAGGAAGGGGCAATCAAACAAACGTTGGATTGTGGAGAGGGTAAATTGTGCTTTTTGCTCAATCAGCTGGGTTTAGTTGTGAGTTGGGATTGTGATAGGGCTAATGTTTATGAGGGTTTGGCTTTTCAACATCTTGTTGGAGGATGTCGCTTCAACAACGGTTGTCTTTTCGGATACAGGCTTGGAGAAGAAAGACTGGCATCCCACAAACTTACGCATTTGCAAAGGTGGAGAATGGAATGTCAGGATGCTGACTTACATCTGTGATTTCAAGCATTCCCGTCATCAGGTTTGGCAATATTTTAAAACCAAACTTGGCTTTACCATCGCTCTATTCAGCATCTTAGTTTAATGGAATGGCCTGCAACCTGAGGAGAAGGGATTTGTTCAACTCTCCATTGCTGAATTCAGCCTTTAAAACTAGCACCAAAGGTTTTGTAACTTGTAAGATGACGAATTTCCTGATATAATTTAGATGATTATGGTGTGTAAGAGGTGAAAGTTTTGGATCCAGTGTTGTTAAAAGAAACACGTGGAGAGATTGTAAATCTACTTAAAACTCGCCAAGGTTTGTCCGCGAGTGAGCTCGCTGAGGAGTTGGAGTTGCATTCAATGACAATTCGTCAGCATCTTGCAATTCTGGAAAGCAATGATTATATTCTGCGTACCAAAGAAAAATCCAATCGCGGCAGGCCAAAATTTTTTTACCACCTAACTCAAAAAGCAAAGGAGAAAATTTCTCCCCGCAGCTATCCGCAATTTGCTGTTGGATTACTTGATACCTTAGCTTCAACCGATGGTTCAGAAAAAGTCAATCATCTTCTACGTACACATATAGAAAATAAGATCCAGGCAGAAATTGGAAATTTTGAAAATAAGACCTTAAGCCAGAAGGTTGATATGCTCACCTCCCTCTTGGATGAAGAAGGCTACATGGTCGAGTTGGAGGAAACATCGGATGCCTACCTCCTTAAGATGCATCATTGTATACTCGAAGATGTTGCTCAAAAGTACCGTCAACTTTGTGATAGCGAACTTGAGATGTTTTTGCGGTTGCTAGGTGTTGTTGTCGAACGAGTATGTCACACTGTTGCTGAAGACGACTACTGCAGCTATCGCGTATCCAAGCTACACGTTATTTAAAATCAGCAAAGCAATTTACTAACAGCCACTTTAAAAAAAGCGGCTGTTTTTTCCCCCTCCACTTATAGTTTCTCATCTCACAATTTTAGCGAGCCAATTGTTATACCTGAAGTTTGCCTGCTGCCAAAAACGCTGACTCTATTTCTAAACCTCGTTGTACTTGTGCCGTCTAAATTCTTCGATTTACCATAGTTGATGATTTAAAGATAGCCGTAAACAATAAACCTGAATTAAGGCACTTCACAATTAAGGACGTCTCACATTGGCAAATAATTCACAAAATCTATACACTCAAAAGAAGAAGATGGATTTGGTCCCACCAAGTATATCACTTGAAGGACTGACTTTCGATTCAGCGGCCTTGGAGAAGATCTCTGCTGGTTTGGCTTATCGCAATAAGGTCTTTCCTGTTCGGTTAGAAGAAAATATTTTAACTGTCGCTATGGCAGATCCTCATGATGTTATCCTGATTGACGAAATCCGACTGGTGTCCAATTGTGAGATCGAACCGGCATTCTCAGATGAGGATGACATTGAGTCCGCGATTATTGAGGCCTATGGGAAGACCGCTGGAGCAATTTTAAGTGAGGGTATCAGAGGACCCGCTGGTACTGTATCCACAATTCAACGTGAAACCATTGGTGATTTTGGAATTAGCGAACAAGATCTGTTACAGGACCCAACGGTTGTTCACGCAGTAGATCAAATGATCATTGATGCTGTTCGCGTTGGTGCAAGCGATATTCACATTGAACCGTTTCCGGGCAAAGTCAAGGTGAGATATCGCGTGGATGGTGTGCTTGAAGAACAGGCGCCACCCCCATCACAACTGCAGTGGGCAATTACGAGTGTCGTCAAAATTATGGCAGACATGAACGTCGCTGAACGTCGCCGTCCACAAGACGGCAAGATTGCCAAGGAAATTCGTAGTCTCGGTAACCGACAGATTGATCTACGTGTCTCGACCGTACCAACAATTCATGGTGAAAGTGTCGTCTTGCGAATTCTTGATAAGCAATCAATTTCCTACGGTTTGAAGGAACTTGGAATGATGGACGATAACCTTGATCAATTCCATGAAATGATTAGAAAACCACATGGAATTATCTTGGCAACTGGTCCAACTGGTTCCGGGAAGACAACAACGCTTTACGCTTGTCTCAAGGATATCAACACACCTGAAGTAAAAATTATTACCGTTGAAGACCCTGTCGAATATGAATTGGAAGGTATCAACCAAATGCAGGTAAATCCGGCAATCGACGTGACTTTTGCCTCTGGGCTGCGACACATTTTACGACAAGATCCGGATAAAGTACTGATTGGAGAAATTCGTGATTACGAAACAGCTGAAATGGCGATCCACGCTTCGCTAACCGGACACTTGGTGTTTAGTTCTCTGCACACCAACGATGCTCCATCAGCCGTTACGCGGCTAATCGATATGAAAGTTGAGCCTTATCTGATTGCCTCGACAGTTGAAGGAGTAGTCGCACAACGGCTGGCACGTCGTGTCTGTTCATATTGCAACGAAATGTATCATCCGAGTGTTGAAACTGTACAAGAAATGGCCGGTGACTCAAACACAGATATCTCACCTGATCTAGTGATACCACGTGCAGTTGGTTGCAAGGAATGTAGCGGCAGAGGCTATAAAGGACGGATTGGACTTTTTGAGGTATTCATGATGAACGAGGAGATTCGTGATCTTGCTTTAGAGCATGCATCATCCAGCCAACTCAGACGCGCGGCATTCCGATCTGGGATGCGTAGCCTGCGCGAGGATGGGTGGCAGAAGATTCTATCGGGATATACTACCGTTGAGGAGGTTTTGCGATTGACTCAAGACGACGAACTGATTACGGAAGGAACCGTTTGAAAAGTAATGGCCTCTCTCGTTATTTAATCCGAACAAGCGAGAAAATTTGAATGCCCAGATTTCGATACCAAGCACTGACAAATATTGGATCAACGGTTAGCAGCATAGAAGATGCCAACTCAAAAGCTGAACTTGTGTCCAGTTTAAAGATCCGAGGCTATTGGCCAACAAGTATTGTTGAAGATATCGAGAGCGATGAGAAGAAAAGCAAACTCCAATTTTTGATTCGTCGTCGTGTTAAGCCCAAGGATGTCGAGTTTTTTACCTATCAGATAGGGACTTTGATTAATTCGCATATTCCCCTTGCCCGTGCCTTGGATATTACGCTTGAACAAGTAACAAACATCACACTGCGCCAAGTGATCAATCAGGTCAAATATGACGTTGAGCATGGATCAACCTTTGCCAACGCTTTGGCACAACATCCGAAAGTGTTTTCGGATCTCTACATTAACATGGTGAAAGCAGGTGAAGCAGGTGGGGTTCTTGGTGTGGTGCTTGCTCGGTTGGCAGAATTTGCCGAAGGGCAAAGAATCCTCAAAAACGAAGTAGTGTCTGCTCTTTTCTATCCTGCGGTTCTTTTTGCTATGAGCGGCTTGGCGATTGGTGTATTAATGGTTGCTGTTGTTCCTAAGTTTACCGTTATGTTTGAGGACATGGGAACACAGTTGCCACCTCTGACAAGAGGATTAATCAGCTTTGCCGACTTTGTCAGTAGTTTTTGGTGGATGATTTTGACTATGATTGTTGTTCTTTCTGTCGCTTTTAAACGGTTTATTCAATTGGAGAAAGGAAGATTGATCTTTGATAGAATCAAGATCCGGCTACCGCTGATTGGTCAGGTATTCAACTCGTTTGCTATCATTCGTTTTACACAGACGATGGCCACACTTATGGAGAATGGAATTACCCTGTTGCCCGCGCTTCGAGTTGTGAAGGATACAATCGGGAATCAGGTATACAGTAATGCTGTTTCTAGCGCGGAACAGGAGATTGAGCGTGGATCAACGCTGGCAAGAGAACTAGGGCGTAGCAAGGTGTTCCCGCCGGTCGTAACGCATATGATATTGGTAGGCGAAGAATCGGGGTCACCTCAGCAGATGATGACAAAACTATCGGAATACTATGATTTGGAAACCAAGAAAAATTTGGAGAGATTAACAAGTTTAGTTGGGCCACTTGTGATCTTGCTGATGGGTGTAATCATTGGATTGATTGCTTTTGCCATTATCGATCCAATTCTGAAAATGAGTGCGAGCATTGGCTAGCACGGTCTAACAATGAGTTTGCGTGCTAAATATCTAAAGGCTGAAATGAATATAGATCTCAAAGGGAAATAAAATGATAAAGAAATTAGTCTGCCGATTTTTGCCCACCAATAAATTGGTGGGTCGCAGTATTAATCTTTGGGCTATGGTAGCTCACCGATTCCGCAGTGAATCTGGGATGACACTGATCGAGGTAATGATTGTAATCGTAATTTTAGGCCTTCTGGCAACTGGCATTGCGGTTAATGTCCTGCCAAAACGAGAGCAAGCGAAGGTTGCCAAAGTAGTACAGGATATCGCCGCATTGGAAAATTCGTTCCAGATGTATTCTCTTGACGTAGGCGATTACCCATCGACAGAAGACGGAATACAATCACTGTGGAAGGCGCCACAACCTATCCCCGAAAATTGGCGAGGCCCCTACGTCCAAAAACCAAATTTTACCGATCCGTGGCAAAATGAATATGTTTACGTTTACCCCGGCAATCATGAAGGTTACGATTATGATCTCTATTCTCTTGGGAAAGATGGTCAGGAAGGAACTGAAGACGACATCACCAGTTGGATTGAGGAAACCCAATAAACCCGTAGAGACGTTTTTTCTCGATTCGCATGGTTTTACGCTGGTTGAGGTTCTAATTGTTTTGACGATAATAGTCCTGCTTTCAACAGTAGCTGCACCGTCATTCAAGGGCTTTTCAGCTTCTTCGCGACTAAAATCTGACGTCCATGCCATTCGCGATCTGCTTGGTTTTGCACGGGATACTGCCACCACTGAACACGTGCCATATTTTGTCATGTTTGACCTTGACCAGAACCGGTACTGGCTTGCTGACAGTGAGACGTTTGACGTTGATGGTGAGATCGGAATATTGCCGACAAGTGAGGCAGTTGTTGCCGATACTATAGAAGGGCAAGCTAATATCGTTTCTCGAACGAGTATGATACTAATGCGTCCACGGGAGATAACCCAGGGAATAACTATAGCTGAGATTAATGTTCGCCACGGTTCCCAATCTATTCAGAAAGACACGGGCATAGATTACATTTATTTTTCCCCAAATGGGTCAGCGGAAGATGCCATTTTGGTGTTCGAGAACTCAACGGAGAAGCTCATGCGTATCAGCGTTGATGGCGCTACTGCGCGTGTCAAAGTTGATGAAATACAAGATGATGAATATGAAGAATAATCAGGAAAACATATCCGTTGAAAGTGGTTTCACTCTAATCGAGATTTTGGTTACTTTGACAATCTTAACGCTCACAATGCCGGCCTTAGTTCGGTCTTTCGGCCAAGCGCAAAGAGAACAAGCCCTAGCCGAAAATAAAACGACGGCACTTTACCTTTTAAAGTACCAGATGGCCTTGATTGAGTCAGAGGGCTTCCCGGAAATTGGCAGCGATAGTGGTGAATTTGGTGAAGGCTCACGCTATACTTGGGCTTCTGAGATTGCGGATGTTGAATCAGAAGAGGTCGAAGGACTTCGAAGTATCAGTCTTACAGTCATCTGGCAGGAACAAGGAAAAGAGAAATCGATCTCGGTAGCTACACTGGTATCTGACCGCCAATTGCCACAACAAAATCAGGACGGACAACAGCAAAATCAAGGAGGATCTCCCAGTACAAGATAATTGCTGGAACAATAGTCATGGTCATCAAAAGAGAGCGTACATTTTCATCTTGGCAAGGGTTAATCTCCGCTTTTGCAGGTAATCTGCTTGTTGTTCGCCGTGCCGCTGAATCCGGTTTTACACTAGTGGAACTGCTGGTTTCCGTAACCATTATGATGATTATGGGTGGAGCCGCCTACTCTACCTTCAACAGTGCGATTAAGATTTACCATAAGTCAGGAACCCGAATGATATTGACCCAGAAGTGTCGTGTTGCATTGAATTACATTACTGCCGATTTGTCTAACTTACAGGCGATCGAAGGGGATGAGAACCTGCTGATTATCTCCCAAGATAATCCCGGTGATGAAGAAGTAGGTGATCAGGATCTAGTAAGTTTCGTCACACTTCTACCTTCTGATCCGGATCCCGTTCTCTTGCAACTCAATGCATCAACCGAACAGGATGAAGAAGAACAAGAAAGCTTAATGACTGATGTGAAACGGGTTGCGTATTATATTGGGCCGGATCCAACAGAACTTGAAGAAGATTCTGAAGAGCGAGGAGCAAGGTTAACGGACAATAACGAAGAAGACCAAATGCCCGTCCTTCTTCGCATTACAACGACAAACCTTGATCCTGAAACGGTAATATTACCGTTGCTTGAAGCAGGGACATTGCCAGTGGAAGATGAGGAAGGTAACCCTATTCAGGTTGACATTGTACCGTTGGTTGATCAAATTTCATCGTTCGACTTGAAATATTACGATGGGGAAGAACTATATGACTCGTGGGAGGATGAGGAACAAATTCCAAAAGCAATACAGGTAACGATCTCAATGTCCGTGGATAGGACAGAGAATCGCAGTCAAGATGTTCGAACTAACCAAGACGTTCAGAATAATACGGTGACACAGTCAACGATGGTATATTTGTTGATGAGCGCTAATTTTAGTGATCCAACAGCTATGGCTTCACCCTAGAGATAAAGGTTATATTGACGAAATAACGGCTCATTTTAGAGAAGAGATGTCATGGCAAAGAATTGGGTAATTTTCCGGTATATTACATTGGCCTTGTTGACAGGTGTGACTGGTTGCGCTTTTTTTCAAGACGCTACAGTAGCACCAAATGAAACACCATTTTTTGATAGTATCAGTCCAATTGCCGTCCTTCCGAACCAACCTTATTATACGGAGCAGGACATATATCTGATTGCCCAGGCCACGGATCCCGATGATGATACATTGACTTATGAATGGCAGATCACTGAGGTCAAAGAAAAAGAGATAGATGGTGAAAAAGACACATCAGAAATAGAGACGGACGTCAGCGAGATGATAGTCGACGTTGCCCGCGGCGGCGCGCAAATTCGCTTTTCCTCACCTCGCGTTGGAAATTATCTTGCCAAAGTAACTGTTACAGACGAGGCAGGACATGCCATCTCTGAGACTGCCTTGGTTAAAGTAACCTCCGCTAACCATCCGCCAGTTTTTAACCTCGAAAGATCAGTCGTAATTAAGCCTGAACCTCCATATTTTATCGGTCAGGAAATTGTCTTTGTTGCTAATGTCAATGATGTTGATGCTGTGGATGCTTTGACCTATGATTGGAAAATAACGAACCAACGGAACAAACCGGTTGAAGAAGGTCTGATGGTTAGTGATAACGGGGTTTGGATCCAATTTCAAACTGACAGACGTGGCAGTTATGTTGCCAGTGTAACCGTTGATGACGGTAGAGGTGGAAAGGCCCATTCCTTTGCTATTTTCGTTGTTGAAGAGAAAACCGATGTTCCAGCAGGCAATGGAGATGTAGAAGAACCGGAAGAGGAAGAAGAGGAACTGGAAGAGGAAGAAGAGGAAGAGTAAGGGTTTTGATGTTTTTTTGTTGGCTTTTGGG
>DTUY01000139.1:21848-30068 GCA_012963885.1 Candidatus Poribacteria bacterium
GAAGAGGAAGAAGAGGAAGAGTAAGGGTTTTGATGTTTTTTTGTTGGCTTTTGGGTAGCTACCTAAGATCAATTTGGTGAAAAAATTAAGGCAGTGGATAACTCGACTCTAGGACACATAGCTAAAACGATTCGAAATGACGAGCACGGACTGTCGTTAATTTCGACGTTGTGGATATTAACGATCCTCTCCGTTCTGGCAACGCAATTTTTATATTCAATCCGGCTTGAAGGACGAAGACAAGCCAATTTTGTAGACAGGACCAAGTTCCACTATGCCGCCAAAGCAGGGTTTGAGAATGCGATTGCCACCTTACGTGCTGATGAGACGCCTTTTGATTCGCTCGGTGAGCAATGGGCAAGCGGAATTGAGGATCAGATAGAGGATGGTATGATGATTGGGAACATGCTTGATTACCAAGTTGAGATCATTGATGAAGGTTCAAAAATTAATATCAATACCGCAGATTCAGGCACCATTGCTAACCTGATCAACAGTAGCGGTTTGTTAACAACACCCATTTCCGGAGAAGTTGATACGGCCGAAGAAAGCCAGCAACTGATTGCACAGTCGATTATTGATGCGCGTCCATTTCGTACTGTTCGCGATCTTGCTCGCGTTGAAGGTATGACTGAAATGCTGCTTTATGGGCAACCCCAGCAATCCCAAAGTGTGAACACAGCACAGCTATCTGATTTTGGACTGATGGACCAAGGAGAGGATGAGTCAGCACAGTCATTACCGGGATTGGTTGATCTAGTGACAATCTACTCAATTGACAAAAATACTGACGCTAGTGGTCAGGCACGCATCAACATTAATTCTGCCAATCAACAGCAGTTAACGCAGCTGACTGGAAATAATAACCAACAAGTGTTTACCAACGATGAAGCCCAAGCGCTAATCCAAGGACGAAATTATGACGGTATTGGCAATTTGCTTGATGCACAAGCTGTTTCGGATGAAACCTTTGATGACATTAGAGATGAAATCAGCGTAGACAGTAGTGATGGCAATGACGATGAGGAGATGGTCAATATCAACACTGGAGATCAACAGAGTTTAACGTCACTTGACGGCATTGATCAAGGCATTGCGGAACGGATTATCGATCACCGCAACCAGAATGGGGAGTTTGAAAATGTAGATGATATTAAAGAGGTCAAACTGATCACAACTGACGATTTCAGAAATATCGTTGATAAAATCACTATATCCGATGAGGAAACGCTTTCAGGTTTGATCAATATCAATACCACTCCATTGGAAATTCTGCAGATCTTGCCTGGTATGGATGCAACCAAAGCGCAAGCAATTGTCACCTACCGCGAATCAGAGCCTGAGGGCAGTCAGCAGAGTCAAACTGCGGACCAGACCGAGATACAGGGTAACCCGTTTGAAAACATTGCCGATGTGCTTGATGCTGAAGGTATTGACACGGACACATTCAAAGAAATTGCTGGCCGTATCACCTATCGTTCACATGGATATATGATCAAATCTTCTGGCATAGATTCACGAGGCCGAACAATTGCTTCTTGCGTTGGCGCAATTGACCGAACGGGAGATCAAGTTCAGATCAAATATTGGAAACAGGAGTAAGACAAATGGCAAAAAATCAGGTAATTTCAATTGATATTGGTACCGACGCAATCAAAATGGTGCAACTGGAGAAGACTGCGGATGGAATACGACTTATTGACGCCAGGATTGAAAGCTATCCAGACCGACAGGGAGAAACTGTTGAGCACCAAGCGGTCAATGTCAATAATGTGACAGAATCATTACTAAAAGTTTGGAAAAAGGTTGGCAGGAAATATCCCGTTGTGGTCTCAGTTCCAAGATTACTCATCACAACCCGACGTTTACCGAACCTGCCGCAGACAAATGAGGATGAGCAACTTACAGCGATGGTGGCTATGCAAGCTGAGACAGAACTCCCGTTTCGTCCCGAGGATGCTGTCTACGATTTTCATGATATTCGTCAGATAGAAAATGGAGTTTCTGTCGAAATAGTAGCAGCTAAGCGAGATGCCGTTCAGGGTTTAATCGACTGTTTAAAACCACTGAATGTTATACCAAGCTTTATGTTGCCTTCGGCCTTCGGTACCGCGGTGTTAGCAGGTCAGCAATTAGAGAAAACGCAACCGGATCAATTGACCATGATTGCTGATATCGGTGCCGGGCGGACGGATCTTTGCGTGGTGCGGGGAAACTACTTGGAGTTCTCTCGAAGTTTCCCTTTTGGAGGCGATCAATTAACGGATTTATATCGAAGTAACGATGAAACCTCCTTCTCAGAAGCGGAGGCGCACAAGATACAACAGGCCGGGCTCGACGACCAATCCGAGTCACCTGTTGACGAATGGGCTGAACGGCTGGTTACGGAACTTGATCGCTCCATCAGTGCCGTGCAGAAAACCATTGGGGTTGAAGGAAATCAGGTGGCCGAGATTTTGCTGTCTGGCGGGAGTTCCCGTATCCCGGGTTTGACTGACTATATTTCAGGTCGGCTGGGAATTCCAACGCAGATATGGAGACTCAGCGAGACTTGGCAATACGTGGATTCAACGGCCGCTCTTGATGTTGATCTCGACGACCGATTGGCAGTTGCACTCGGTCAGGGCATTAACTCACTTACCGGTCACATTGGGCTTGATCTACTACCGAAGGAGGAAAAAGCCAAAATCTCCAAGGCAGACCAACAGCGACGTCTGGTTGCCTCGGCAGCGGCTGGTATTATCTTGGTTGTTGGGCTCGGCATCGGTATCACCACCTGGGGCGGATCCCAAAAAGCCAAGATCAATGAGATTGACCAGCAGATTCGTCAACTGCGCCCAGCGGAATCGAAAGCAAAAAAAGATCTTACTAGGGAACTTGCCATTGCCAATCTGCTGGCACCGCGTCTGTCTTCACTCGACATTCTGCGTGAGTTCAGCACCCGTTTTGCTGATCGAACAAAGGTTGCCTTAACAACTTTCAGTTTAACTCGGCTTGATGAACCGGATAAGGCCAAAATCACCTTTAATGTGGAGGCTAACTCACACCAGAATATCAGTCAATTGATTAGTGCGATGAAACAATCGGGGTTGTTTCAAGGAATTAAACAGGGACAGGTAACGGCGGCTGAACGCAGTAGACGCTCCATTTTCCAGGTACAGATCACCTGTAACCTTGCTCCCAATGCGATTCAGATGTTCACTGAAAGCCGATACATTAATCCCACGTTGGTAATTAATCCATCGGCAGGTACTGTTGAAGATGATGATGAGAATGCTTCCAGTCAATTTCAACAGGATCGAGGTGAAGAGTGGCGTCGAAGTTCTGAAAATCAGGAGTGGGAAGATGAGGATGAAGATGGGGATGAGGATGTTGAGACTTCGAAAAGCTCGTTTGAATCCGAATCCTCCAAAAAGAGGTCGGAGGATTCCGGAAGCGGTAATAAGAGGGACAGAGAACTTGACGAAGGCAAAGGCTCAGAATCCAGTGAAAAGGAAGAATGGTCAGATCGAGACGATTATGCCAAATATGTCTTACCTTCAAAAGAAGAATACGACCAAATGTCTCCAGATGAACAACGGGAGGTAAGAGAAGCCAAAGGGGCAATATATGGCAAAGGCGATTCTGGTGACGGGCGCAGCGACGATGCAACCAGCGATAGCAAGGAAGAATAATTATGGGCGAAGCGGCGTTAATTAGTGGTGAGATGATACGGCAAATGGTATCTGAATAGCAAGAAGAACTTAATATTTAAAGTATCTGTTTGAAATAGGAATTGGTGGCACAGGGAAAGTAATGAGAAAGTTAAGTCAGCGAGAGAAAGTTTTGCTTGGGATAGTGGCGGCTTTGGCGGCAGGTATTTTTGTCTGGCAGATTATTGGTGGTGAGGGTGGATTGAGTTTAGGGTTGAGCGGCCTCAAGACAAAAAAGAACCAGCTTGACACTGTCAAAGTTGTCATTGACCTATCCAAAAAAACGACTGCTATTGATCAACACATTTGGCAACAAACTGGACTTAATGGACGAATAATTTCAGATTCTTTACTGGGTGAGATTCGACAGAGGGATTTGTTTGACAGTATTAATGATGCCAGGCGGCAATCAGACGTTGCAGCGCTTCATCCTGCACTCAAAGACAAGGCTGATTTGTTGATGGCTTATCGTAGAAAGATTGGCGGTAGGTTTGAAGATCTAGATCAGCTAAAAGAGATTGAAGGTCGAATCTTTACCGGTGAACAACCGGAAGTGGTGATTGCAGGCCGGATTTCAGAGCTAGCCAAGGGGGCTGGGCTGAAGCCGAACTATCAGCTCAATATCAAGCCTCAACCTGGCCAGAAATCGGAGAGGATTTCTGCGCAAGCCAAGGAGATTCTGGTTTCCCAACTGTATATTGGCGCATCCGGTGAAGAATTGGCCGAACTGCGAGAAGAACAGCAGCAGATCGAAGAAGAAGCGGAAACTGCCATGAATTCAATTTACGATATCTGGGGTTTTGGCGGTAATGAAACAGATGATTACCAAGAAGATGAAGGTGGTTCCGAAGATTTGTCTGGTAGAAAGCAGCAGGAAGTTAATGGGGATTCAGATATATCGAACACAACTGATGAATATGGCCAACAGAATGGTCCAACAGATCAGCAAAGAAAAGAGGACGAGACTATCCGACTGCCGGCCACTATACCTTTGACTGTACGGATTCAGTTGCTTGAGTTCATGCAGGAACAGATTGAATTACAGATTTTGGGCATAGCCAAATCCAGAAAAGGATTTTTTGCCGAGCAAATTGAGGTTGCCAATCCCACTAAAAAATCTGGAATATTTACCAAGAAATCTGATGCTGATACACCGGTACTCAAACGAGATGCGCCACTGTTGATAAAATTTAACCAGCTGATAGACAATTATCAGCAAGACAGTGAGTATAACAATGAGTCAGGTGAAGTCGAACCACTCGACTACGGTGAAATGGTGAATGGGCTGACCGTTTATGCAGATAGAACTCGTCAACGAAAAGAGAATCTGAGTAAGTCGTTGGCAAAAGTTGCCTTGACCCATCAACCACAAGTTTATTTTATTGAAATGAATATCAGGAGTGGAATTGATCAAGTAGGAAAATTCATCTATGCGATTGAGGATTCGTCCAAATGGATCCACGTTAAAGGTTTGAAAATTAATATTGCCGATAAGAATAAACGTACTTTAGGTATTAACCTATCATTGGCAGCAAAGATTTTATAATCATACATATAAAGGTATTAAGGTCTTGTGGAGTAAAAATGAAAACCCGTTTTTTCAGTTGTATTTTCACCGTAATAATTTTCAATTGTGTTCCCTTGATGTCGTTTTCTCAGGGTCGGGGAGGCAATGGTGGAACGATGGAAGTTTCAGAGCGCAATGAGGCTGGACAGGCAGTTCTGTTTGACTTTGATTTTCCTCGAGGCGATCTGCAGAACCTGATCAAGTTTATCAGCGAAGAGACAGATCTGACAATTATTGCTTCTGAAAACGATATCAAAGATAAAAAATTCGCCCTGACGAATTTGAAGAGTGTAACCATTGAAGAGACGCTTGAAAAGATCAAGACTGTTTTGTCGCAGTATAATCTGACCATGATTCGTACCGACAGTACAATACTCATCACCACTTTTGAGAAAGCTGTTCAGATGAAGGTGCCGATCAAGCGGATCACTGCTGATCCCAGCCAAGTTGAACAAACTGATGAAATACAGACCTACATTGTGCAACTCAGTGGTGCGGTAGCCAGCGAGTTGGTCAATTCCCTCAAGACATTGCTCAACAAATCCGCCAATATCTTCGCCGACGCAAGCAGCAACCTGTTGATTATCACCGACGTTGCTTCCAACATTCATCGCGTTGTTACCATACTGCAGGCCGTCGATGAGGAACCGGAGATCCCGCTCAAAGTGGAGGTTGTACCGCTGGTTAATGCCGAGGCCACTTCCTTGGCGCGAACTCTCAGTGACGTTTTCAGTCAAGACGGGATGGTTGCAAACATCCTGAGGAAGCTGGGTAGTGCCAAGGACGAAAAAGACGTAGAAAAGCTGATGCAAAGGGCCAAGGAGGAAGGTGCAGGGATTGACATGCTGCGCGGGTTAATTCAAATTGTGCCCGATGAGAATTCCAACTCACTAATTATTAAAGCTTCTGAAGCTAATATAACCGCCCTCAAAAACTTGATTGAACAACTGGATACGGTATCCAATGTTCAGACAGAAATAAAGATCTTCCGCCTGGATTTTGCCATTGCAGAGAACGTTGCCGAGACACTCGAGGACCTGATTACGGGAATAAGTTCCGGTGGCAGTTCAAGACGGGATAGAGGCAGAAGTAGTTGGCGGGATCGAGAACGGCGTGAACGAGAGCGTAGAGACCGCGAACGAGGGCGTGGAGACCGCGGCAGAGGCGGTCAGGGGAACCAGGGGATTGTCGGCACGGTCAGCATCTCCTCGGACGAACGCCTCAACGCCATCCTGGTTTCATCTGATCCGCGCAACTTCTCATTTCTGGACAAGATCATCACAGAATTGGACGAAGCCGATCCGCAGGATGAAATGCAGATCTATTTTCTCAAATTTGCCGATGCCCAAACACTAACAGAGACTCTCGAAAATCTGTTTGAAGGAGGTACGGGAAGTGACGACGATCGGCCATGGTGGGAACGGGGCCGGAGTCGGGACCGCGGTGGCGATGAAGGAGTAGGAGGATTCGGCATACAGGGCGAGGTCAGCCTCGTTCCCGATCTTCGTCTCAACGCGCTGCTGGTTTCCACACCTTCCCAGAATTTTGCCACCATAGACAAATTGATCAAAGATCTGGATGTCAATATGCCCTCGCAGGAATGGGGCACCAAGATTTACTACCTCAAATATGCGGATGCAGAAAATATTGAAGCTGTTATTAATAACGTTTACCAGGGCAGCTCCTCGTCGTCTGGTCGTCGAGGTTCTTTTAGCTTTCTACCCAGCCGTCGTTCTCAGAGCCAGGGATCTTTGGCGGGCAATGTTGTGGCTGAGGCATATCCGACCCTGAACTCTATTATTGTTTCGACCTCGACACAACGAAATTTTGAGCTGATCACCCAGTTCATTGAAGAACTGGATGTGCCAACGCCTGAAGGGCAGAGAGAAGTGACCAAGCTCATCCGTCTGGAATATGCCGAAGCCGAAGAACTTGAGCAGTTGCTAGAAAGTATCTGGGATGAGGGGCAACGTAGCAGTAGCAGTAGTGGGCGTTTCAGCTTCAGCCGTTTTATGGCCTCGGGCGGCCAGGCTGATCAAACAGACGTGACTTCACTGCGCGGCAAGGTTGAGGTCGAAGCGGACAATCAAACCAACTCGGTTCTGGTAAGGACGCTACAACGATACATGGCTGATGCTGTAGCCATGATAAGACAGCTCGATTTCGTCCGTGGCCAGGTTTGGATCAATATCCAGATCCTTGAAGTCACACTGGATGAAAACACCAGGTTCGGTTTGGAAATTACCGCACAGGAAAATAAGATTTTTGGTGCGGAACTTACTGACAAAAACCCGCTGGTTGGCAACATTGAAACACAGCTTGGACTGGCCCAGCAAATCAGCGGCTTCAACTACAGTTTGGTTAGCAACGAATATATGGCACTTCTGCACACACTGATGCGCCAGAACAAGGTCAAGACGCTATCAACGCCCTCTTTGTTAGCTCGCGACAACACTTCAGTCAGCTGGAGTAGTGGACGAAGGATTCCCTACCTTCAAAGCATAAACGTGTCCAGCAACACTATTGATGGTGGAATAAGCCAACCCCTTTACAATTATGACTTTATTGATCCGCCTGTTGGCATCAATATCGATCTCATTCCACATATCACTAGATCGAAACCGGATACTAATGGCCTACGTACGATAGGACTGGAGATTGAGCAGATTCAAGCCAGCAATTTCATCGAATTCACCGATTTCAATGCGCCGATTACTGAAGACCGAACATTCAGCGGATATATTGACATCCAAGATGGCCAACAGATTGTTGTGGGTGGAATGATCAAGTCCAAGCAAACGGAAGTTGAGAACAAAGTTCCGTTTTTGGGAGACATTCCCCTTATAGGCGGCCTTTTCAGAAGTACCGAGACGATTGTTGAAAACTCCGAAGTTGTTATTCTCATCACCCCGCACATTGTTGATATGCAGAATGCAGATGATATTGAAAAGCTAAAACAGA
>DTUY01000140.1:0-2789 GCA_012963885.1 Candidatus Poribacteria bacterium
TTTTCTGTTCATATGGTCTTTCCTCCAATGGCCATAGAAGACACTAACGATGAATAAATGTTAACAGACCCTAGTCTTCAACCCTGTTATTCTCAGATTAAAAGGATAAATGACAATGCTAGTCAAGAAAATCAGACAACCACATTTGTTTGATTTTCAAATAGCCTTAGGTGTTATTTGGGCATGTCTTACTATGGTGGGGTGTGTCTCGCAAGAAGTGGTGCGCAAAGCAGACTGGGAAACTAATTTCACCGATCTTCATTTTGCCAATCAACGGCAAGGTTGGATTGTTGGTCTCAATGGCCTAATCCTCCACACCATGGATGGTGGACAAACGTGGATCCAGCAAGAATCGGGTGTTAAAAAGGATCTCAAATCGGTCTGTTTCACAAACAACCGATACGGTTGGGCGGTAGGATATGATGGTATAATTATTTCGACGGATGATGGCGGACGACATTGGCAGATACAGGAGGGTGATTCCTCTGCCATGTTTAACGATGTGTTTTTTGTTAATTCGAAGGTTGGTTGGATTGTTGGTGAAGATGTGGATGTGCTTTTTACTCGGAATGGCGGAAAAACATGGAAGCGACACCAATTTGTCAGTGAGTTTCCGTTGAATGGTGTTTGGTTCGCTAATAAGTATCTTGGTTGGACGGTGGGTGAATATGACCGTATCCTGACTACGGGAGATGGAGGCAAAGGTTGGAGGGAACAAAGCAATCGATTCGAGGGTGGCGAGACCGAATGATTAACAATAATAAGGGAATCTTTTTTATTGATGACTCGGAAGGTTGGCTATTTGGAACTGATGGATCAATCTTTCATACCACCAATGGAGGGGCAGAATGGAGTCGTCAGGAAAGTCGAATTCCTTTGATCAATGGACACGTTCGTGAAACGGTTAACGGTATCCATTTTTTTGACAAACAGCATGGTATCGCAGTTGCTGATATTGGTTTTATTGTTAATACTATGGATGGGGGCAATAATTGGCAACTTTGTGAAAGTGTCACAGACAACAATATGACAGCCGTACAGTTTACCAACCGGAATGAAGCATGGGCTGTTGGTTGGCACGGTACCATTTTAAAATCGAATGACAGTGGTCAGACATGAGAGATGGTAAATCGGTACAACTTCAAATGACCTTGAGCAAGTAGCATTTGCTGATGGTAATCGTGGGCTTGCTGTTGGCCAGCACGGAACAATTACTATGACACAGGATGGTGGGCGAACTTGGACAGAAATCGAATCGGATATCTGGGATAATATCAGAGGTCTCTACTTTGCTTCTGATCAGGAAGGTTGGGCAGTGGGTGACCGGGGTCTGATCACACACACCGTAAACGGCGGCAGAACTTGGGAACATCAGAAAAGCGGATGGTGGTACACATTAACTGATGTTTATTTCATCAATCCTGAAAAAGGTTGGGTAATTGGAGACCTCGGCACGGTGTTACATACCTCGGATGGTGGAGAATCATGGGTAAAACAAACTCCTGGTGGATTTCAGATGCTGAAGGGTGTGTTTTTCTTCGATGACCATATCGGTTGGGTGATAGGTTGGCCTGGCGTATGCCTCCATACGAAAAATGGTGGACTAACCTGGACAACGCAAACAACCGGTACCTACAACGAACTCTACGGAGTTTACTTTGTCAACTCGAATATCGGCTGGATTGTCGCTCAGTATGGAGAAATTCTACATACAACTAATGGTGGAGAGACTTGGAAATTCCAATACTCAGGAACAGATAAAGATCTTAATAAAGTCTATTTTGCTAATCGGAATTACGGAATGATCATCAGTGATGAAGGTTTGATCCTGACAACAATAGACGGTGGTCAGAAGTGGGAAGTGCAGGAGAGTGGAACAAACAACGATCTCTACGACTTTGCCTTGTCACCAGAAGGAATGGTCGCTGTCGGTAAAGGTGGTATTACCATGCGCTATACAGTTGAGGACGAGGATCTTCCTGTTGATCTACCACCTAAAGCAGAGGAAGTTGAAACTTTAGTCGCCAGTGGCCAGCTCTCGATGGAGGTGGTCGCCTATGAGTGGGAAATTGTGCGTCATACGAATTGGCAAACGGACTTTGCCGATGTGTTTTTTGTTGACAGTCAGTTAGGTTGGGTAGTTGGGTCAAATGGGAAAATTTCCCACACAGTCAATAGCGGTCAAACGTGGATGCCTCAGCGTAGTCCTGAGAAAACTGACTTGAAAACGGTCTTCTTTACCGATAAAGATCATGGTTGGGTTCTCGGTCGAGCAACTCTTCTGCGAACCGAAAATGGTGGTTAAGCCTGGCGGGTAATAAAAGGTGCGTTGAAAAATATGAGATCAATGCAACCCATGTATTTTATTGATCAAAATTATGGTTGGATTGGCGCGGAGCAAGGAAAGATTTTGCATACTACCGATGGTGGACTAACATGGGGGTTACAGGAAACCAGCGCGACAAATAGGCCGATCCACCGGTATCCATTTCATCAATGCAAAAGAGGGCTGGGCTATTGCCCCGCAGCGCCGAGATGGTGGCTATATCCTACATACTATCAGTGGTGGCGAATATTGGCAGATTTTAGGCAGGACGAACCAAGCGGGAATCGGTGTCTATTTTCTTGACAAAGATTCAGGTTGGATTGTACTTGCTAATGGAACATCGCTAATCACTGCAAACGGTGGGCAGACATGGAATATAAGAACCAATAACTTTACCGGCCATCTTCAGCAGATCAAATTTTCCGGCCATGATTGGGCGTGGGCCACTAGTCGGGATCAGGGT
>DTUY01000140.1:2889-19210 GCA_012963885.1 Candidatus Poribacteria bacterium
GCAGATCAAATTTTCCGGCCATGATTGGGCGTGGGCCACTAGTCGGGATCAGGGTGTTCTTATAACACGGGATCAGGGTAAGTCTTGGGATCGAGTCTACGTTAACACTACTATTAGCCCTCAAGTCACTCGTGGTTCTCAGAAACCACAGACGCCCCAAATTATAGTCAAGAAACCGCTGAAACGGGTTGCTGATCAGTTTCAGAACTTGCTTGAAGAACGAGGGATGAAGTCAGACCGTTTTGAACGTCAAGGGGAATCTAAAACGAGTGCCATTGAGGTAGAACTGGATATAAACCGATCAACAGCGGCAAGTCAGCCAAATGATCCTGCAAGGAGAAAAAACCTCCAATCTAGGCGGCCGGGAAATAGTGCAATTCATGGCGAGCAGATTGAAAATGTCCATTTTAGCCGTCATCAATTTGCTTGGGCTGTTGGACGATCCGGCTGGATTTTCCATTCCGACGATGATGGCCAGACTTGAAAAAGCAACTTGGTGATAGCCGACTGTCAGATCTCAAGGATATTTTGTTCTACGATGATACACATGGTTGGATAGCTGGTGATCGAGGGATGTTTCTTGAAACACAAGATGGCGGCAGGAACTGGACGCTGCTCAAAACTGGAACTCGACAGGACATAATTGGTATTCATTTTGTTGGCTTCGATCGGCAATGGGGTTGGGCAATGCAACGCAATGGAACAATATTATACACTACTAATGGCCAAAAATGGTCGCAGGGTCAAACTCCAATGCGCCTGCCAATCTTCGAAGAGGATCCTCCTCGAAGTTTTCGCATGAATGATGTCGGTTTCGGTAAATTTTCGGAAGGTTGGGCTGTTGGCGCGACGATGGACAGATTCTTCACAATCAAGATGGTGGTCCAATATGGGCGGCGCAAAGAACATCTACGGGAAGGAACCTGATTGATCTAGATATGAAATTCGCACCCCTCGGTTGGGCTGTTGCATAGTGGCATGGTGCAAAGAACTATTAATGGCGGACAGTACTGGAGATATCATGAAACAGATACTGGTTATAATCTTTTTGCAGTTTCATTTGCAGCTGACCGGAAAGGATGGGGGCTGGACAGCATGGAATTGTACTGAGAACGGCAGATGGAGGTTTCGTATGGAAGGCAATATCGAGCGGTACAAACAAAGATTTACATGGTATTCTTGCATTGTCAGATCAGGAAATCTATGTTGTGGGAGCAGATGGCTTGATTCTTCATTCTATGGACGGAGGAGAAATCTGGAAACAGCAACACACTGACCTTGATACCGACCTTTATAAAATAGTTCGTGCTGAAGATGGTAAAATGCTTTGGGTTGTTGGTGAATGGGGAGTCATTCTTAAACGACGGATTGAACTGCCTGAGATCGGTCTCAGGTAAAGGGTATTTGTTGGTTTTTACTCGAGTGTAAAAACTGCGATAACACCTGAATCATCGCCGACTGAAATCTTGGTATCATCAAGCGACCAAGCCACTTTGGTAAGACTGTTATCAAAGTCAATCTTGACTTTTGGTTGCTTCCGTTTACGACCGGTAACGGGTTCCCAAATTGCCAGTAAGCCATCAAGACCTGCTGAAGCTAAAAGGTCCCCATGATGCTGAAAGGCAATATCCACTAGAAAGTCCTCATGTTCATCCAGCATAATCGGCCTCCGACCTTCCGGACCTTTTCCGGAACAATCCCAGATGACTACTTGTGAACCACCACCCGTTGCCAAATATCGGCTACTTTTATCCCATGACAGTTCACGAATCTTGGTTGGGTATCCTGACATCTGGAGATCCTGCCCAGTTTCCATAAACCAAAAACGCACTGTTGAATCCTGATCGCCGGTAGCAATGAACCGAGTATCTGGGCTCCAGTCAATCTTAAGTGCGGATCCCTGCCAATCAAACACGCGGAGCTCTTTTTCCACACCGGGAGACCATAATTTTATACCACCATAAGAAATTGAGGCAAGTATGTTTTCTCGCGGATTCCATTGGATATCTGCAATTGTGTTCGGCTGATCCAAGGCTTCCCCAATCAGGTCACCGTTTGCTGACCAGAATTTCAATTTTTTGCCGGCACCAGTCGCCAAAATTCGATCTTGGGCGGAATCCTTACTCCAGGAAATATGCTCGACCCAAGCCGCACCACATCCCAGTTCCGTAATTAAATCGCCTAATTCGGAAGACCATAATTTCGCTTTTCCATCCTGACCAGCGGTTGCGAGTATATCTTCGTCAGGATGCCATGCTATGGTCATGGTGCCAAAACCATGTCCTTCCAAAATGTGGTCAATATCACCGGTTTCAGCGTTGAAAATGGTAATGGGCCCACTGACTGCTGCTGCTGCAATTTTCTTTTTCCGTGGAGACCAACAGAGATCAATTACGTGATCATTGATCAAATTGCGCCAATCTTCACGAAGTCCTATAGTTCTCCTTTTTCTACTTACACGAGACATGATTTGAACCCTTTAACCAACTCTTGCTGATCCAAGTAACGGCCAATGAAAATCATTTCATTTCTGCGTATTTCGTCTTTCCAAGGCTTATCGGGTTCACTATCAAAAAGCATATGAATGCCTTGAAAAACGTGCCGATTTGGTGCTCCAGCAAGACTAAGAATCCCTTTCATGCGAAAAATGTCAGGACCTCTTGTTTGCAGTAGATGTCCAATCCATTCATTAAATCGATTTGGATCCAAATCGCCTTCAATTTTTATTCCAACAGACGTAACATCATCATCATGCTCATGATGATGTCCATATTCGTAATCACGAATAGACTCAATCTTCCCATTGTTGGCACGCAGTTCTAGCTCAAGATCGTGTGGATGGTACTCAGTGAAAAGCATATAATATCCTGCTTCTTTTACCTCTATATAATAACGCTGATGATTGCTGGCACCAGAGAAAAACAATTGATTTAATACTTTTCCAATCGTTATGGCTGACTGGTCATCAACTTTTCGCTCTTCGTCTGAAAATACCAATACGGCTTCTTCCAGAGCTTCATCAACCATTTCCTCTTTATCAACCTTAACATCACCACGCATAATGCAAACATTCATTATCTTCTGGTGGTTTTCCCGAAGAGTTAGTTCATATATACCCTGTTCAAGTTGATACAACCCCACCCACTTAAATGGATACTCGGGTTCTAAGAAGTGCGGATCGATGTCTAAAGCATGGTCGAGATCAAAGCCTCCAATATTCAGAATTTTGTTGATCTCAATTTGAGTGTTCTTTGTGTGATAGATCTTAGCCATAGCATTCATTAAGCGAACACGTTTTTCGAGCTTGCCGAGCTCTTCCAAACTTACAAGATCCGTCTTATTCAATAAAACCACATCACCGAAAGCGATTTGCTCTTTTATTTCATCACTGTCGTCAATATGTTGCCAGATATGTTTGGCATCCACGACAGTAACAATTCCGTCCAGTTCAAGTTGGCTTTGCATCTCAGTATCCATGAAGAAAGTCTGTGCCACTGGTCCCGGGTCAGCTAAACCTGTTGTTTCAACCAAGATATAATCAAACTTATCACGGCGTTTCATTAGATTCCCCAGAATCCGGATCAGGTCACCACGAACAGTACAGCAGATACAACCGTTGTTCATTTCGAAGATCTCTTCGTCCGTGTCAATTACAAGTTCGTGATCAACCCCTATTTCACCGAATTCATTCTCGATAACCGCAATACGTTTACCATGATGCTCACTGAGAATACGATTGAGTAGAGTCGTTTTCCCTGATCCTAAAAAACCAGTCAACACTGTAACTGGAACTCGATTGTTCACTTCAATGTCCATCTATGGGGTTTAATTTTAGTTACTGACTTGGCAAGACTTAAAACGTTCAGTCAACTCGTTGGCATCAACGCCGTCATGGGTGCCAATCATTACGATCCGGGTATAGGGCGTTTTATCGCCCCACGATTCGCTGACAGATACACGTGTTCGCGTGCCTACCAGCTGAATCACGCCACGTCGATCCGGAAATTCACTGAGAAACACAATTCCTTTGGCACGGTAGATAGTGGAAGGTAAAGATTCAACAGCCTGACGCAGCGCTTTGTAAGAGTGTGGTTTGTTGGAACTGTAACTCCATGTGCTAAAAACTAAGGTGTGATCGTGATCATGCTTGTGATCTCCATGGTCATGCTGGTGGTGATCATGGCCAGATTCAGCATGAACATGTATGTCGAAACTCATTTTTCTAAAGACACGCTCAGGTTCAAATTGTCCTATGCCCAGTATCAATTCGAGCGGGACTCTCCCATGAGTTGTTTCTATGATCCGAGCATTCGGTACAATCTCATGAACCCATGATTTTAATTCGTCTAGAGTAGCTTGATTTGTCAGATCAACTTTGTTAAGAATCACGATATCCGCCATGCTGATTTGGTCTTCAGCAAGTTCCTCATACTCATTGTCCAAATTCCGTATGTTTTCGGCATCGACGACAGTCAATATACTGTCCACATCAATTAATGATTTTAATTCGCTTTCAACAAAAGTCAGTGAGACAGAAACCGGATCTGCCACACCGCTTGTTTCAAGTATTAGATACTCAGGTCGGTCTGGTCCTTGGACTAGCTGTAAAGTCGATTCAACTAGATCGTCCCGAATCGAACAGCAAACGCATCCGTTTGAAAGACTAACCGAGTTACCAGAAACCCCGGCAATCAGTTCCGCATCAATATTGATTTCACCAAAATCGTTAACTAGAACACCAACACGAAGACCATGATCCCCATGCAGTATGTGGTTGAGAAGTGACGTTTTTCCAGCTCCAAGAAATCCGCTCAGGATAGTAATTGGGATAGGAGCATTTTGATCTGAGGCTTCAAGCATTTTCTACGTGGTCCTAAACTTGACAAGTATTAACAACATGGACAGCCGGAACGATGGCGTCTGCGAGCCGCATTTGGGCTAATCCCGTTACTGGATTGACTGTTCTGTTTCTTGAAAATCATTGGTATTCCAATTATTTTTTTAGTGTTTATATTTTTACAGAGTGGGCACTCGATAGTTTTATCTGATTCTGCCAATGAAACCTTTTCTTCAAAAACAACGTCACAGTCGGAACATTCAAAATCGTATCGTGGCATGAGAAACTCCTTACATGTTATGACTATAATCTGGTTGGATTTGGAACATCACCATAAACTTGTTTGGGATCAAAAACTTTTTCCGTGTCCTCGAAGTTTAACGTGATTGGCGACTGTCCTTTCGCTTCTTTGTTGAAAGGAATACTTCGGTAAAAGCAGGATCGGTAACCAACATGGCAACTTGCGCCTCCCATTACATCCACCCGAAGCCAGATGCAGTCTTGATCATCGTCAACTCGAATCTCATGTACTTTCTGAACCAATCCGCTCGTAGCACCTTTATGCCACAAGCATTGACGGCTTCGACTCCAATAAACAGCTTCACCAATCTCGATTGTTTTGGCCAGCGCGGATTGGTTCATATAGGCATGCATCAGCAATTCGCCAGTCTCATAATCAGTTGTTACAACAGAAATCAAACCTTCCGCATCAAATTTGGGTGCAAGTTGGTTTCCCTCTTCCACCTTCTCTACACTCGTACGTTCAGCAAAAATATCTTGTGGCTCCATTTTTCTTATTTTATTCATCCATAGTATAAATTATCTTTAAAGGTATGTAAGTTATCAGTAAAATGCTGTAAATCAATCGAATGTGCTTGTGAACCGATATGTTATAGCACCAAACTTTGGTTTGTCAAGCCAAACAAGAAAACGTTCATATTGATTAGAGGAATGGATGCTGATTATCAATTTCTGGCACCGGGTGTTTCAGCTTTTTCAACCCAGATCACTTGACAGGAATGTCAGACTACTATAGGATGGAATCGTATTCGGATATTCCTGAAAGATAGAGAGAACTAAGTTAGATGAACAAACCGATGATGATCGTAGAGTCGGGTCGTCCTAAAGCAAAAATTGTGGTTGGGGATTCGAACCAAGCAGTTGAAGCTTCAAACATACTTCAATCAACAATTAAAAATATATCTGGCGCTGAACTTCCGATAACAACAGATAACCAGAGTGTATCTGGCACACATATTTATGTTGGCCGGGGCAAAAGCGTTGAATCCTTTGGAATTGAGATACCATCGGGAATCACTTCTCAGATGGATGAAGAAGGATTTACTATTCGAAATGTTAATGATAGTTTGGTAATAGCAGGAAATGAAGATTGGCATTACCGTGGAACCATCTACGCGGTTTTCGATTTTTTGGAAATAATAGGTTGCCGATGGTTTTTTCCGGGTCAATATGGTCAAGTTATCCCCCAAATGGATACCATCAGCATTCCTCCAATCAATAAGATTGAGCGTCCAAGTTTCAGAATGCGGAATATCTGGTACAGTGGCTGGATGCCGGTCAATGACGAAGATAGTGAAGAATTAACCAGATGGCTTGATTGTAATAAGGCTAACCGCTTGTTGATCAGTTTACCTGGTGATGGGACAATCACTAGGTTAGCACCATCTGACCAATACTTTGATACTCATCCACATATTTATGCAGTAGACTCTAAGGGTGAGAGGAGCCGTGATATGCTATGCTTATCTCAACCCGACACAATCGAAATTGCGACCGAAACAATTCGCACAGCGTTTGATCAGAATCCCACTATGTTTGCCTTTGGATTCGCTCCGCCGGATGGTATGCCAATGTGCCATTGTACTCAGTGCCAGCAGCGGCTTCACGGTATTAATGCCAAGCACCTTGGTCGTGCCAGTCTTAGCGACGGATGGTTCTATTTTGTCAACGAAGTTGCAAAAAAGATTCAGGTAGAGTTTCCAGATCGATGGCTGTTGACAAATGGTTATGCCAACCGGATGTATCCGCCTGAGGGAATTTCCGATTTTTCAGAAAATATAGGGATTCAGTTTGCCTTTTTGCAGTCTTGTACTTTACACCGGATTGGAGATCCAAGATGCTGGCAACGTCAGGACTGTGAGAAACTTCTGAAACGGTGGGCGGATCTTTGTCCGGTATTTATTTACGATTACGATCCGGGGGTAGATTTGCAAAATCTGCCCTTTCCAACCCTGCATAATCTAAGACATGATATACCGTTTTTCAAAGATCTGGGTGTGTGGGGTTTCTGGACAGAAGGGCAGAATACTTGGATGCGGACGCATTTGAATTACTACGTCCGAACTAAGCTGATGTGGAATTCGGATTTAGATGTTGATGCCATAGTTCGTGATTATTGCCAAAAGTTCTATGGTGAAGCGGCGTACTGGATTGAAAAATATGTTTGGACCTTGGAGAATGCAGTAGAAAAAACAGATCTTCATGCTCAATGGGGGAATAATCATCACATACCATGGAAAATAATCTTCACAGATCCGCTAATTGAGACCCTACAGGAGTATCTCAATCACGCACGGCAACAAACCAGTGCACTTGCACACCAACGTCATGTCGATATGTTACAAGAATATCATCATTATTTGATTGCCTTTCTTTCTATTCAGCAATTAACTCATTTAGGTGAATATCAACAAGCAATTAGTAAGATTGATGAAGCGTTGGTTGCAAGAAGTAAACTGTCCGAAGTAAAATCGAATCTGCTTCCTCACACTCCCGATTGGGTGGTCGAAAGCTCAGATAGCACCTTGGAAGGATTATCTGATATCTGCCGATATTTGTTAGATCGGACTGATGGAACTGTTGGTAAGTTAGTCGTGTTTTTACCTCGTGACTGGAAGTTCAAAACGGACCCCTTTGAAGACGGGCTAATCGAACAGTGGTACCGATCGGATTACGAGGATGAATGGGATTCTGTTGCTACAACGCTTTATTGGGAAAATCAGGGCTATCAAAATGAAACTGGATACGGCTATACCGGCTATGCTTGGTATCGAACCGAGTTTGAAGTGAAAAACGATATGGGAAATCGCCCGTTGATCCTAACTTTTGGCGGAGTTTTTGGACAAGAAATTTGGGTGTGGATAAACCAGTTGTTAGTCTTGCATAGAGATAATGAATCGCCATCAAAACCATTTGATATCAATCTTCCCGAAAATATTCAGGTGGGAACTAACCAGATTGCTGTGCGTATTCACAGCCATGGTGCTCACAGAGGTGCGCAAGGTGGCATTTATCGCCGTGCTTTTCTATGGACATCAAACAATTAATCTAGAGTGTAAGTACTGATTTTAAAGCCTAAACTAAACCCTGAGATTTTTACGGTTTCATGTTTCGTGGTTAGAAGGGTGAAAATCGCTATACGTTTGGGGTTATTGTTTCCTCAATTGACCTGTGCATGATTAGGAGAAAATCATGGATACTGCATGCTTAAATTATTGCTTAACAGAGACAGAAAGTCAGCAATTTGAACAAGATGGTTTTTTTATCATTGAAAACGCTTTGCCGTCAGAGTTGGTTGAGAACTTGATTTCTGTGGTTGATTACCTTCTTCTTCAGCATCGGGAGAACAACGGAATCGGTGTGCATGAAACAGTGAATATGCTCGATTTTGTCGGCAAGGACGAAATTTTTCTTGAGTTGCTTGATTGGCCTAAAACTTTCCCCAAAGTGTGGGGGATTCTTGGATGGAATATTCAACTTTATCATTCACACATGATCATTACACCACCTGGATCAGCAAGTGAAAAATCTCAGAAAAGGCGCCTGGGATGGCATCAGGATAGTGGTCGTTTGAACATAGAATTACAAGGAGATCCGCGTCCCCGTGTATCTTTAAAGGTGGCTTTCTTTTTAAGTGACACCTCAGAACCAGAGTGCGGGAATTTTTCTATCGTGCCCGGAAGTCATCAGTCTAATGAATTAAAAATGCCGGAGAATAGTGTGTCAAACCCAGAAAATGCTTTGGCTGTCTGTGTTCCACCTGGTACGGCGGTTTTCTTTGATCGTCGCCTCTGGCATTCTGCCAGTCCAAACTATTCAAATATTACACGAAAAGTGCTTTTCTACGGTTATAGCTATCGATGGCTGAGACCGCGGGATAATATGACCGTGGAGCATTTAATCAATCAGTGCGATCCGATTCGACAGCAGTTACTAGGTGCGAGTACAGGTGGAATGGGCTATACATCGCCTCAGGAGAGAGACGTGCCGCTCAAACCTTGGCTAAGGGAACATCTTGGAGTAGAAGCAGTAGCTCCATGAGCAACTGATGTATATCCATAAATTAAAGGGAATTAGAAAACGAGATTGAACCGATTATTTTAGGTATGTCTATAGTGCGGCTCTAATGAGAGAAGTTAGAGAGATTCCTGGTACAGGGTAGAAGGAAAACATGAAAAAATGGGTACCCGTAGGCTTGATCGGATGCAGAGATGTTATTTGGCGTATCTACGCTGCTTCATTCAGCCAAATTTAGGGTTTGATTGAAGTTTCGTTGTTAGATGATCCCATTCAAGAAAACTTGGATCAAGTGGGTGAAATCTCCGATATTCCATTGTCTTAACAATATGCTGGTTACCGTAACATGCTATCAAAAGCGAATCTGGACGCTGTTTTAGTGCAACGCCGCACTTTTTTCATGCCGAACAAGTGGTCGAATTAGCGGAAGATGGGCTAGCGTCATTTGTTACTAGATACGCTGGTAGCCATTGGTCTAAGAGGGAATTCCCAGTCACATGGATAGAAGGGAACGAAACTAGTTAATAAGAGTACTTTAGTTATGCCAGAAGACGCTACAGACAATCACGAGCCATTTATATTTGATAACAACTGGGGGCATTGGGGAAATCTGCCTTCTAGTGATCGTAAACTAACCAGCACCAATGCTGACGGGGAACTTGTTGTCCCATTAACTGAGGAGCAGAAGTTCACTTTTGATAGCAATGGTTGGCTAATAATTCCTGGCTTGCTAGCAGAGGATGAACTGGAAGAGATGCGAGAATTTTGCTATCAATTGGTCAACGATCTCGAGTCCTTGCCACAGTGTATGCGGACACCAATTGCTGGTCCTTTGGAACGGTTAGTTGATCATCCAGTTGTGGTTGGATTTTGTAACGAATTTCTTGCTTATCCCGCTTTGGCTAGTGAAGATCATTATGGATTTCGGTTTGAGACCAGTTTCCTGCTGTACCGGTCGAAAGGCATGGGAAGGTTTAGTCCGCATAACGGTAATGGCCTGTGGCGTTTGCCTGGTAACTCACATATTTACCGTGCCATTCCAGGTAAGGGGTATTCGGGATTAACACGTGCCGTTTGGGAATTAAATCCGGTCGAGGAGGGAGATGGCGGAACCCTATTTGTTAATGGTAGCCATAAGGCTGCCTACAAATTACCGGAATCGATCAAAGATCGAAGTTCGTCTCTTTGGGAAACCTATTCCTGTCCAGCGGGGTCGGTCATCTTCTTCTCAGAAGCTACCACTCACAGTGCGCAAGGATGGCAGAATGATAAAGTTGATCGAATCCCCATTTTTAACCAGTACAATTCAATTGGTAGCCGCTTTCATTGGTGGGAGCCACCAACAGAACTACTCGAAATGATGCCGCCCAAACGCCGTTCACTTTTTCGCCACGCGTATTCAGAGGGTGCTAATACTGGTTTGGAAACCAGAAACCTGTTTGAACGACCTATCGGTTGATTTGTTTACATTGTTTTCATTCGACAGACTCCATTATTCTTCCTTGTTTCTCTCTCCAGTTCGGCTGAGGATTTTTCCCTGCTTCTCAATTTGCGCAATTACTCTTGGTTCTTTGGTTGTTGCTGGAGTGGATAATGCAGGTACCAACGTGCATGGGAATCCAATCTTCCCAAATACGCTGAAGTTCGGTCAATTGCTTAGCTTAATGATCATAACCGTCATGAAGTGCTGAACAGGTCCGGATGGGTATTCATCTATTAGTTGGTTCGGACTGTCCAAGGCCAATCGTCGTGGCCGGAAAAGGGTGTTAGAATGTCGGTACTCCTCCAGCGGGTTGTGACAGATTCTGTCACATAAACATTGTTACTTCTAGTGATGAGAAGAGCCACGGGATCAACCGTACTATCGCGAGCAAACGGAACTATAGAAGTTCTGAGTCGTTCCAAGCCATAATTTATCTTGTTACTACACATGACAACTGGCAAATGACAGATCAAGGTTGTATTAAGTTTTTGCAATGGTGTCTCCCCCGATTAAACTATCAATGGGAAGGATTCCGTCGGGTTCGGAAACAGGTATGTAAACGGATTAAGGAGCGCTGTTCAGCTTTAAGCCTTACTAACTGTGCTAGTTACCGCACCTATTTGGAGCAGGATGCTGAGGAGTGGAAAATCTTGGATTCCCTTTGCTATATTACTATTTCTCGGTTTTATCGCGATCGAAAAGTTTTTGGGACATTACAACACCAAATCTTACCACTGTTAGTTCAAAATGCTTTGGAAAGTAACCAAGCGGAGATTCGATGCTGGAGTGCAGGATGCTGTTCTGGTGAGGAACCCTATACTTTGCAGATTTTGTGGCACTTAGACCTCTTACCTAAATTGTCACAGCAACTATCGCTCAAAATAATTGCTACTGATCGATATGCCGATTTAATCATTCGGGCTGAAAGGGGGAAATATCCGCAAAGCAGCTTAAAAGATCTGCCGAAGGTATTCGCTGAGAAAGCGTTTATCCAATCGGATAGTAACTATATCCTAAAAGATTATCTGAAAACAGATGTTAGGTTCTTGATCCAAGATGTTCGGCAACAACTTCCAAATGGAAATTTTGATCTGATATTGTGTCGAAATCTGATTTTCACCTATTTTCAACAAGATCTACAGTCTAAATTGTTAGAACAAATTGTCGAGAAATTGAAACCAAATGGTTTTTTTGTTCTTGGTGTTGATGAGTCGTTAAAATATAGTGGGGGACTTCTTGCCCCTTATTTGGTTGAGCAACCAATTTACCAGAAGATAAAATTCTAGACTATAAAGAAATAATACGTTTTTTCCCGTCAACGATCGGGGCTAAGCTATTCTGCTTGCTTTTTAAGGGTTTCCAATATATAGTCTGCCTGTTCCTGGATATAAGCGTCTTTGGTATGATTGCTTAATTTTTCAAGAAGTGATATCGCCATCTGTTTCTTTTCTTGTATGGCGTAAGTGATTCCTAGATACAATTGGGCTCCCTCGTACAATTTACTCTGCGGGTATTTCTGAATGATGGTATTGAAATGCTTTTCCGCTTTTTGAAAATAATCTTCATTACCTCGCTTCTCAGCATTCTGGCCATAAAAGAGTCCAAAACTAACGTGTAGCTTGGATAAGTAAGCAGACTCGTCTTTTAGATCAAGTGCCAAAACTTTATCGAGCAAGGCCTGACCTTCTACAATATTGCCTTTATTGACATGAGCTAGAGCCATCTCGGTGTAAACTTGTGGAAGCACTCTGAATTGGTTACTGGGATCCAATTCCTGTATTTTATCGACCAGAGTTTGCCCTCTTTCGAGATTGCTTCGCTTGATATAAATCATTGCCAAATCGACATTTACCTTTAGATCGTTTGGATTTTTTTGGATTTCTGCTCTCAAACGCTTCAATTCGTTTTCCTCTTTGAGCGTTTTATTCATTAATTCCGAGAATTGATCTGGTGGTCTAAATCCGGCATTAGAACTGATTAAGTCTCCCTTCGAACTCAGGAATACAATAGCAGGATATCCGCTAATACCATATTTCCTACGTATCTCTTCATTTTCAGGATGATTCTTGTCTTCAGGGTTAACCTTTAAAACCACAAAATTTTTCGACAGTTCAATGACTTTTTTATCTGTAAACGTGTCGGCATCCAGCCGCTTACACCAACTTCACCAATCTGTATAGAAATCAATCATAATTGGTTTATTGGTCTTTTTGGCTTCTTCCATTCCTTCTCCAACAGAATTAGCCCATTGCAATGTTTCTACACCTACAGCGTATAAGTTTAGGGTGATAACTAATAATAGCGAAAACATGGTAGGTATCCTGTTGTTCCACTTAGCAGTTTCGTTAATCATGAGTTTTGTCCTTGCAATTGTTAGATGAGTTCCATTTTATGTCATATCAACATTTTATTAATTTGAGAGATCAACAGTAGAGATGCTTATGTCAGGGCATTCCACATATATTATGATACCCTGTAGGTCTATGATAAACAAATCTTGAACTTTGTCAGTGATCATAAAACATCAGTTCGTTATTATCAGGGTGAGCAATTCCTCATATTCTTTTGATTTAACAAAAGTCAGTGGGGATTTTCGGAATTACTGAAATCTGGATGAGTAACTAGTTGTGATAGCTAAAGTGGAGTTTATAGGTTGCGAATTGTGTAACTTCGGCTCCGCTGGAATTCTAGTGGATTTTACTATTTATGTAAGAGTTGCGTCGAACTGAACCAATCAGCAATATGAACTTTCGGATTCTCCGAAATGCTTAGTAGATCCGGTTTTTCGACCGCTTGATAAATATTAGAAATCCACGTGGTTGGAAATTGACTTCCGGCATTGAAAATCAGCATCGGTCTTGGAGCGATCAGTGCTCCGGCAGTACGAAAGTCACCCACGCGACGAATACTCGGAATCGGTAATTGTTCCGCAAAGAAATCATCAGTTTCAGTGTTAAACTGCTCTGCGTCAATAACCACACGATCGACCTCCGAGAATCCGGCAGCCAACATGGCGAACACCCCCCCGCCATTTATGCCGACAAGGTTTTGCTTTGCTTGGGGTAAACGTTCGCCGATTTTATCTAATGCCAGTAGAATGTCTTGTGTCCACAGAGCTTGATCTGTCCGATTGTAGGTTGTGAAGAAACGATCATCCATCTTTCGGTCTGTGGGTTGTAGTTGCAGAGCAAAAATGGAATGTCCTATGTTACTCAATTGATCTGTCAAAGTCTTAAGATCTCCCTGCTGGTGAACGATTAAAGTCGCTTCCTTTGCATTGGTTGGGTTACTTAATTCCTTAATGAGGTCTTCAGATGAGTCATGCGATGCTTGAAGTGAGAGTGCGTGATACAGTCCTTTCCCCATTTCTGCTTGGTAGGACTTTAGTTCGGATGCATTCGTTGGTTTTCTCGATTCAATACCGAATTTGGCTCTTTGGATTAGCGATTCGATTAATTGGCCCATGCTGAGTGCATGATGTGGCACCGACCGATGTTGGAATATCAGCAGGTCTTCATCTTGTTCGACTTCAAAGCACTCTTCCTTTAATTTAGCTGGATCTAATTCATCTAAAAACCACTGGCCAAACCATTCATATACTGCTTCTCGACTAGCTTTATTGTAGTTATGATCAGCATCGATCTGTACTTGATGGACTTTGTCTGTTGCTTCAAAGTGTTGATATATTGACAGAATAGCGGGATACTCGACATCCGGCGTGTTTTTTGTCCAGTCACCAGTTGCTGATACCAACAATAGCGGTCTGGGTGCCATCATCGCTCCAATCTCCATATTGCTGAAATCAATTCGCAGGTTCGGAGAGTTTTCGCACAAACAACCACCTTGCATATGGGCAGAGATCATATTGACTGGAGCTGCAACCTGAATCCGTTGATCAACCGCCATTAGCATGAAGGTTTGTGTGCCGCCGCCTGATGCACCTGTGCAACCGATCCGTTCTGAATCCACATCGGGTAAGGATTGGAGGAAATCTACCGCACGAATCCCATTCTGTAATTGTAACCCCATCAAGCTGATGCCCCAGATCTCCCCTCGCGTTCCAATGTTAAATGACCTATGGTCGACTTGCTTGCCGCTATCATTGTATCCCACCATATCATATGAGAAAATGACGTATCCTTGCTTGGCAAAATTGATACAGCGACCAGGGATAGATCCAAGTTCTGTGTTTTCTAGACGGCCGCGTTCCCAGTGCCCATGAGGGCTGACAATGGCAGGAAATGGAGCAGTCTTTCCCTTGGGACGATAAAGATTACCTGTACAAAAGAATCCGGGATAAGATTCGAAGTAGATTTTTTCAATTGTGTAATCTTCCCGTTCAATTTTATCAAAGATTTTAGCCTTGAGCGGTGTGTCTTCCAACTTTGGGTACTGTCCGGTGTTAACCAAGATGTGGTTGTGGATATATTCTGCAGTTTTATGCCAGTTTTCCTTGTTATACTCAGGAAAATGCCTTATTGTATTGAGATCTAGTAGTGGTGGTGCTGGTCGGGGATTTTCAGGTGTTTCTTCCACTATGGAGTTCCTTTCTTTATTTTCCCGTGCGTTTATTGCCCCAGCATAACATGTGCTAAGTAATATAACAACAAAGATGAGGTTGCGCATATATCAGACCTATTGTGAAAAAACATACACTTTTCGTGCAAGGGATTCACATTACTGTGTACAAGCAAATTCCGCGGGCGGGACTTTGTCCAAGTATTATGTTCCGCAGTCATAGTGGAAATACCACAGGAAGAATACTCAGTATCGATATGACTATGGTCTGTTGTGTTATAAGTTCAGTAAATTAAGTAAGTGTTCCTTGTCCTCTATTTGATATCATACTGATCATTTAAAGTTAGTTGGTGATATCAGCGGCAGTTATTTATTATTATGACATATAATGTGTTACTGTTTAATCATTTTTGAGGGATATTAACTGAGTTTCCAGCAGTTTTGAACTCAAGTGCAGAAAACTGATAGATTAGTAAGAAAGGAATATCGGCCGTGTTAACTGGCATATGGACTATTGGTATCAAGGTTCCCAATCTCGAGCGTGAACTGGAATTTCATCAGCAGCTTGGCAATGAGCTTGTTCTTGACGAAACCATTGAGTTTGAAGGGGAGTCTTTTCGTATACCATTAATTAAGATGGGTGACAAGTACCTTCATTTGGCGGAAAAAGCCGTTTATGAAAATCTACTACCAGAGCCTCTACCTTTTGGAATGACACATCTGGTCTATATGAGTGATAGCTTGGATCAGGATGTTGCTAAAGCTGTTGCTGCCGGTGCAGTAGAGATATGTCCTATAGCTAACGTGTCAGCAGAATTTGGTGAACGCCGAGTTGGTTTTCTACGATCGCCAAGTGGATGGGTTTTTGAAATTATTGAGATCAAGACTAGTTTGGTGCCTGAGGTTTAATAATTTCAGCCAGCTGGAAGCATTAAATCCATAATTATTTGGGGAGAATAATAGCTGAAAAAAGTTCTGACAGCGATGCAAAACTGAAGTCAGTCTTAGAGGATTTGGATGATGAAAACCGAACACTCTATCAATAGGATCGATATTCAAGCCCTGCGGGAAGAATATCAGAAACAGGGTGTTTGCTCTGTTTCCTCAGTTATTCCGTTGGATCTGTTTCTCGGGTGGTACCAAGTCTGGGTGGTGCAGATGCTTTA
>DTUY01000140.1:19310-30005 GCA_012963885.1 Candidatus Poribacteria bacterium
TTCCGTTGGATCTGTTTCTCGGGTGGTACCAAGTCTGGGTGGTGCAGATGCTTTATAAGCCACCGGGGGAAGGTTGGTGGGAATGTGGGCTGGCACCAAGATTGGCAATATTGGCGCTATTGGGAAGATGATAGTGAACTATTCACCGCCTGGATTGCCATTAGTGATGTTCAGGAGGATTCAGGGCCAGTCAGCTTCCTTGTTGGTTCACATCGATGGGGGTTCTTGGATACTGGGGATTTCCTTGCTAGCGATCTCGCTCATCAGCTTCAAGCCATTCAAGTATCTGGCGGAAAAAAGTGGCGTGAAGTTCCAACCATCCTGTCGCTGGGTAGCATTAGTTTTCACCATCGGTTGACCTATCATAGCAGTGGGCCAAATGTGTCATCACTGCCTCGACGCAGTGTTGCGATCCATTTACGAACAGAAAAATCAAGCTCCCTACCTGGTGCGGTAGATTATTATGTGTCCAATCTGGAAGATCCTCAAATATGTCCGATTATCTATCAACGCAGTGCTCCAACAGATGTAACGTCTGGTTAGCTTTATACTCGGATAGCAACAATATAGTTGGATTTCTCTCGTTAACCAAGCCTTTGGATATACTCCTCACAGAACTGCATCCAAAACCTTGGATTGATTTCAAGCGACCGAAGTGCAGAACAGCGTTGCATTGCCGTATATTTTACCAGCCAGAAGGGCTTAGTGTAAGAAATATGGTTTGACCGACAACCGAAAGTTAGCTTAATTTAATAAGGATAAGATTACCAATTCAGAGTAGCCATGTTACTGGTTTGTTCCCTTGGATTCTTCTATTGTGTTTATTGCTTCTTTCTCCCTGAATTCTTCCACTGCTTTCATTGCTTTGGGGGTACCAATTGCTTTCAAAGCAAAGGCAGCATTACCACGAACACTCCACTCTTCATCATTTAAGGCCTCTATTAGGGGCAGAATAGCTGGTTTTGAAGGTTCTCCTATTTTTCCCAAGGTGCGTGCGGCATGCTCACGCACTTCTGCGTCCTCATCCTTCAATGCTAGGATTAAATCATAAACTATCTCTTCTGCGGGCTCTCCTATCTTTCCCAAGGCAACAATTGCATATCTACGGGTTTCTGCATTTTCGTCCTTCAATGCATGCATCAAAGCAGGTACTGCACCTGCTGCAGGTTTTCCTATTTGTCCTAAATCATGAGCAGCTTTCATTCTTGCATATTTGTCCTCACCACCAAGTTGCTTAATGAGTTTTTGGATTTTTTGTTCTTGTGTTTCTGCGCACGCAGTCATGTTCAGCATAACAACGAAAAATAATAAAAAGTGTATAGCGGTTGTGAGGTTTGGTTTCATCTTACTGTTCCTTTCGTGTTTATAGTGCCATTTGAGTATATTATACTAGACTCAGTCTAAACTGGTTTGGGTAAAGTAAATCAGTCATGACAATAAGGTCAGTGGTTGTAAGATTATCCTATAAGCTCATCGGGATTAATTGTATGAAGCGATTTGGCGTGTTGGTGGGAAGAAGGTTTTGGAGAGAAAAAACAGCTTAGCTTTTTCTGAGAAACAAGGGGTCAATCCAGATATATCGACGATTGCCGTCCTTTTTGGACTTGATAGTTTGTTGCGACACTTTGCGCTGAATTGTCCGCCGACTGACACCCAAACGGGTTGATGCCTGATTAATAGGCAACCACATAACGTATCCTGTGATTTTTAAAATGATCGAAATAGTTATATGTAAAAGCTAACGGCAGATTATAAGTCACAGTTACAACATATGGGATTGTGAGCAGATGCCAAAAAAACTGATTTGAAGAATCTAGCATTAGTTTCATCATTGAAACCAGCGGTTGTTAGCCACTCCGCTTTAATCTCCCAACACGCTTAGCGTATTTTTCACCTTGATGAAAAATCCAGAAACCGAGCGGGATTGTAGTTAGCCCGATAACCAGCAATAACATCAAATTTTGCTTCTGGCTGGCAATAGATGCGTTATCCAGCATTGCGGCACGGATTGATCTCAGCGTATAAGTCGCCGGTGAAATTTTAGAGAGAGGTCGAAGCCACGTCGGTAGGACGTCGATTTCGTAGTAAACGCCTGAAATTAATAGCAGGATCGACTGAAGAATACCAGTCGCTGCTTGACCTTTTTCTGGAGACAATAACGGAAAAATCGCTGCCATCAAACCGATGCCAATAAATGAGAGGCTGGAGACAGCTATAACTACCACCATTGTTAGCCAGTTGGCGTTGCTCAGATCAACATAGTTGCCAAAAAATAGTGGCATAACAGATAGAACAATCCCTGTCCTCAAGAGTCCGTAGAGAATGGCAAACAGGCAGGATCCTACAAGATGGGTTACACGATGGATTGGCGCAATAAAAGTATATTCGATTGTTCCTTCCCAGCGTTCCCAAGTAATGGCATCGCTAACCTCTCTCATCATAATCGACAGGAATCCCCAAATTAAAGCACCAATAACAAGATACAATACATCTTCACTTGACCCTCGCTCAACCATAATTAACCCGATGGTCAGAGCGTTAACAATCGAATAGGTGAAGAACAAAATTTCCCAATTTAGGTAGCGCTTGAGTAAGTTGAAATTTCGTTCAATAAACGCGTAAGATACCACCATCTCGCGCACCAGATTTAACATGGTCTATTCCTCACTTAGGTCTTTGCCGGTAAGTTGGATAAAAACGTCCTCCAGCGTAGCCTCTGGTTGAGAAATAAGCGACTTAAGTTCTTTCACAGTACCTTCAGCAATAAATTTTCCATTATCGATAATCGCGACTTGGTCACACAGTTTCTCAGCTTCTATCATATCATGTGTAGTTAGTAGGACAACGGCATCGTGTTGATGTCGAACATCATTGATAAGATCCTGGACATCACGTTTGGATTTAGGATCAAGACCGGTTGTCGGTTCATCCAATAACAACAAAATAGGAGAGGTTAACAAAGCACGTGCAATAGCAACTTTCTGTTGCATCCCGCGTGAAAGGTCTTCCATTCCTTCATGCATTCGCCTAGATTCGAAACCCAGTCTGCTCAGGATCTGTTCAGCTTTACGACGTGCCTCCTTAACTGGAATGTCATAAAGTCTGGCTGTGTAAACTAGGTTTTCTTCAGCTGAAAGCCTTTTAAAAAAAGCTGCTTCCACCGAAACACGATTAATCATCTGTCGAACCCGAAAGCTGTCTTTAACCACATCATATCCGAACACATTTACCTGTCCACTGTCAGGTAACAGCAAGGTGGAAATTAAGCGAATAAGTGTCGATTTTCCGGATCCGTTAGCTCCCAAAATACCGTAGATCTGACCTAGTTTTACTTGAAAAGAAATTCCATCCACAGCTTTGACAACTTCTTTTTGACGTTTGAATGAAGAGGTGAACTGCTGAATGAAACTAAGTTCCCGATTTTTCGGCGGATGATTTTTTCGGTAAAAGTGTTTAACAACTTGATGTAATGCTACAACCTCTGAAGACATAAAAAACTAAGTCCCCTCACCTCAGATAATAGAGTATAAGCTAATCGGTATGAGAAAAAAGTGAATCCACGAAATAAGTTTGTCTGCTACACTTTTAATCGACTATATAATAAAACCCAAAAGTGACTCAAAATTGTCTCTCATTGTCTGTTTAAAACTAGCGTGCTGTCCAACCTAAATCAATTGTCCAGTCCGCGCCAGTGACAGCGCTTGCCGCCTCAGAGCAGAGGAATACGACAAGAGCAGCCACTTCCTCTGGTGTAATAAGCCGCTTGATGGCCGCGGGTTCCAGCATTACTTGCTCAATTACTTCTTGACTCGAAAGACCATGAATAAGGGCTTGATCAGCAATTTGGTTCTCAACTAGAGGCGTTCGGACGTAAGCGGGACAAAGGGCATTAACTGTAATACCATGTGCACCTCCTTCCAGTGCTGCTGCGCGTGTAAGACCAATAAGGCCGTGCTTGGCCGCAACGTAACCACTCTTGAATGGAGAAGCAACACGACTGTGAATGGAAGCAATGTTGACAATACGGCCCCAACCTTTGGCTTTCATCGTTGACCAGACATATTTAGTCAATAGAAAGGGAGCCGTCAGCATTACAGACAACATTTGATCCCAAGTGTCTTCGGGAAATATTTCAATGGGATCTACATGCTGAAATCCCGCGTTATTAATCAGGACGTCAATCCGATTATAATGCACTAGTGTTTGATTCACTAAGGTTTGGCAATCAAATCGTTGTGACAGATCGGTCGGTATAAAATAACCGCCAATAGCTTTAGCTACGGTTTGTCCTTGCACCTCGTTTAGGTCGGCGATAACCACCTTAAAACTATTATGTGTAAGTGCTTTAGCAATTGCTTGTCCAATACCGCTTGCAGCACCCGTTACAATAGCGACACGCTCGCTCATTGGTTATCTCCAATAACAAAATGGCTGAGCAATTAGTATTTTCAGCAGCTTACTGGGAAATGCCTGAATTCTGGGAAATTAAAGCGATTTTTCAGATCTCCTCGGATTTATATAGCTTATCCGAATATGTGTCCATTTTCAATTTTTTCATCAGTTTATACATTGGCGCTCGTCAATCTAGAACCAGTTCATCTAAATTTTGCACGGCTTGCAAATCATGAAAAAGGTTTAATTATTTTTACAGCTGATATAAAATTAAAGCTGTTTTGTCAGTTTTTGTAAGCGATGACTAAAAATCGGAAAAAGTATATTTAGGACAAAGTCTCTTTTCAGTATATCTTTGTTGAAGCACGGTCCTTTTCTGATTTTTCTGTGAGTCATCCTAATTTTAGAAGGAGAAAATGATGGAAGAAGTAAAATTGGGATTCATTGGTACTGGTGGTATGGCCGGCGCCCACATGAATAATCTGAAGAACTTTGATGATGTTAAATTCGTTGCTATGTGTGATATTTCTGAAGATCGTGCCAAGCAGCGTGCTGAAGAATTCGGTGGAAACGCCTATAGCGATTATCAACAGATGTATGATTCAGAGGAACTTGATGCTGTGTACATTTGTACCCCTCCGTTTGCACATGGCCAACAAGAAATAATGGCATGTCAAGAAGGGATTGCCATGTTTATTGAAAAGCCGATTGCTTGCGAACTGGATACCGCAATTATCGTCAATGATCATGTGGAAAAAAGTGGGGTTATCACCAGTGTTGGTTACCATTGGCGTTATGGCGGAAACGCCCAACATGCTAAAGCGGAACTTGAGAAGGAAACGCAAATTCTCGGTGCGCTAGGATACTGGATGGGAGGTATGCCGGGCGTTCCGTGGTGGCGTGTAAGAGCACAGTCAGGTGGTCAGCATGTTGAACAAACGACGCACATATTTGATTTAGCCCGTTTTGTCCTGGGAGATGCGAAATTGGTACACGGCGTGGCTTCAAGTGGTAGTATGACAGACATTCCCAACTATGATGTTGATGACATTAGCATGGTTAATATTGAGTTTGAAAGTGGAGCGGTTGCTAACATCGTTTCTTGCTGTGCCATGGAAAGTTGGGGAAGAGTCTATCTTGAGGTGTTTTGTCGTGGTGTTGTTGCCACCATCGGCGGATCAAATACGATTCGTAGAAAGGATCAGGAAGAGGAGTTGGGTAGTTCCGGTGGGCAAGACAGAGACCGTGTGTTCATCGATGCCGTCAAGATGGGAGATAGTTCAGGGATCCTGTCTCCTTACAGCGATGCTTTAAAGACACTACATGTTATGTTGGCGGCAAGCACGTCGTTTCAAACCGGCAAAGCTGTAGACTTGTAAAAACAAGCATAAATCCTTGTAAACACAAAGCCTTCAGTATTGAAGGCTTTGTCAATTTTTTAGTTTAAGTATGTCGCTGGTATGTTACGCATCTGTCATGATAAGACACATAAAAACATTAAAGACAAAATAGATCAGAGTCGGGGAAATATGACAAAGGCAAAAATTAAATGTGTTAAGTGGGCCCAACTGTCCGGTAAAAGACCGCGTAAAGCTGGGTGTAACTCACGATTAGGCGAGCACGGTATTCATGTCAAACCACCTATTGCAGCTATTTTTGCTGATGATGGTACAATCGGATTTGGTTGGTCTCGCATCAATGAAGAACAGGCACAATCACTTCTTGGTTTACATGTAAATGACATATTTGATATGGCTAACGGCGTTAAAAAACAGTTTCATTGGATTGAGTACCCAATTTGGGATTTAGTTGGTCAACTTGTCAACAAACCGGTTTATTCACTGTTGGATGAAAGTATCCATGAAGGATATGAATTCACCTCACCTTGCTATGATACATCGCTTTACATAGACGATCTCCATCTCATCGATCATAAGGAGGCTGCCGATTTAATCGCTTCCGAAGCGGTAGAAGGTCGTGAACTCGGTCATTGCAACTATAAAATTAAGATAGGACGGGGTGCCATGCATATGCCGCTGGAAGACGGAACATTGCGTGACATCATGGTAATCCATGCAGTTCGAGACGCTGTTGGTGCTGAAGCTAAGATTTTATTGGATGCGAATAACGGGTATAATTTGAACCTGACTAAACGTGTGTTAGCCGAGACAGCAAAAGCCAATATTCATTGGATGGAAGAAGCTTTTCATGAGGATCCGAGGTTTTACGACAATCTCAAGAACTGGCTCCAATCAGAGGGATTAAAAACATTAATTGCGGATGGTGAAGGATCTGCTTCCCTGCACCTATTGGATTGGGCACGTGATGGATTGGTTGATGTAATCCAATACGACATTTTTGGGCATGGTTTCACTCCTTGGCTCGAGCTTGGTTCACAACTGGATCAATGGGACGTTGGATCCGCACCGCATCACTATGGCGGGTATTACGGTAATTTTGTGTCCTGTCATCTTGCCGCAGGTATCCAGCGATTTGAGTTTGTAGAGTGGGATCAAGCATCTATTCTTGGTATAGATGACTCTGCGTACACGATAACAGATGGGTATGTAAACGTCCCTAAATCTTCCGGATTTGGTCTGAGTTTAGATCAGGAAATCTTCAATCGACGAGTCAATCAAAACGGATTCGTCGTCATGTAGCATCTATACAAAATGCAAGTTAATATTTCCAATGTGAACATCAAAGTCAAAACGGGAGACTCTAAGGCTTTTTATAGTAATAAACTTTGGCCTAACCGTCCTCTCTTCTTTTGAATGCGCAGTTGGTCATCAATCTCTCCAATTGTCCTTATATATTTACCCTAGATAATTCATGGATTGAGCTGACATTCAAATAAATTTGACTTTGAATTTGTCCTCACCAACAATTTATACTAACTGCTATTGAAATTACCTAAAAAGAGAGGTTGAGAATGCCACCTGCTTTTTTAGCAATTGGACACTTTTGCCAAGACGTTACGCCGAATGGATATATTATTGGAGGGAGTGCAGCCTATTCCGCCATTACCGCCCGAAACCTCGGTTGGCAAGCGTGTGCCATAACTTCTGTTGGTAAAGACTTTAATCAGCAAAATCCTGTGTTAGATCAGATCAATGTTACATACCATTGTTCCCTGGAAACAACGATCTTTGATAATCAATACGATCAAGATGGACACCGCTGCCAAAGGATTCTAGGAGTTGGTGGCAAGTTACAATCTAGTCACATCCCAATTCAATTAAAGAACATCAATATTGTCTATTTGTGTCCCATTGCTGATGAAGTCGATCCGGAATTGGTACGATGTTTCAACCATTCTTTAATTGGCGTAACCCCGCAGGGATGGATGCGGCGATGGGATGGAAGTCGCCAGGTGCGTCCTAAACGTTGGGATACGGCAGAAATGATTTTATCGCATACAGATATTCTTGTTCTCAGTGGTGAGGATATCCGCGCTTATCCCGAAGATTTAGACAAGTATATTCAATTAACTAGAATTTTGGTGTTAACCAAAGGGAAAAATGGTGCAACACTCTATGAAAACGGTCAAATTATTGAATCTTCTGCTTATCCGGTAAAAGAGGTCGAGCCAACAGGTGCGGGTGATGTATTTGCGGCTGCGTTTTTGATCAATTATTACGATACGGGTTCACCCGTGAGTGCCTTAAATTTTGCCCATTGTGTTGCCTCATTCGTTGTTGAAGGAAAGGGGCCTACTGCTATTCCAACGTTAGAACAGGTTAGTACCCGGCTCTACTAACAGAAAACATAAACTTGATGGTAGCCAGTAATCTGTAGGCGATTCATCAGTGAAGTCAGTATGAAAGTTTGGCTTAGCTCAATCTTAACAATTACCCATATCTTCAATAGTGGTATACATTTCCGAACTTTAGTGAATGGAATCGCTATTGTTATACTTTCCCTCATTTTTTTATCGCTATCAGGTTGTGATGACTCTAAGGAAGAAGCTTTTATTCTTCCAGTACCTCAGAATCTTAAAGCAACTATAATAAACCAGGGCATAGATCTCACTTGGGAGATAGCAGAGGGAACTACCGGAGTTACAGTCCGTTACAATGTTTATCGAGCAACGGGGCAAGAAAGGGGTTATATCCTGCTGGGTAATTCAGCTCGTTTACAATATCTTGATCAAGGTGTCACCGCAGATCGAACTTATTTTTACTTAATAACTTTCGTTGATGATCAGGGGAACGAGAGTGGACAATCGAACATTGAGCAGATAACTTTTGTCGTTCCTATTCTAAACGTGACTGCGACGCTGATGAACTTTGGCAAAGGAGCTACGGATCTACCACTGCAAATTAACAACACTGGAAGTGCCATCTTGAAATGGAAAGCAACTATTAATCAAGATTGGGTCACTTTAAACGTAAAAAATGGTACCATTGAAGCCAAGCGAGATCAAACCATCAAGGTACATGTAGACCGTAATCGTCCACCGGGTGCATATAGCGCAGTAATTACTATTGAGTCAGAAGAAGACTACTCTATTGTTGTTCGGGTAACATTAGATATTCCTGAAGAACCGGTGTTATTTACTACCCCACAGGCAATTACCTTTGGTCCCAACGATATTTTTCGAACAATAGAAATTCGTAACAACGGCACAGGACTCTTAGATTGGCAGATCGGTGGTGGTGCAGATTGGTTGGAAATACAATCGCGATCGGGAAAAATTACCACAAAAACTTCAATTGTGACTTTGCAAATTGATCGGATGATTCTGGTTCCGGGCCAATATAATACGGTCATTACCGTAAGCGGGATAAACGCTGGACGTAAGACCGTCAAAATTGTTGCTAACATTACACAGGCTGTTATGGATTTCTCAGTTTCGCAGATCGATTTTGGCGATTTTTCAGAATCGCAGCAAATTAAAGTGAAAAATGTAGGAAAAGGTCTTTTATCTTGGTCAGCAAAATCACCAGAAAGCTGGATACAGTTAACGCCATCAAGTGGTATCATCAGTCAGAAACAGGTGCAAGACGTGAATGTCCGAATTTTCAGGTCTCAACTTGACGCGGCTGAGTACATTGTTAATGCTGATTTTACCGGTAGTGGTGGAAATCGCAAGTTGCCAATTCGAGTGGTTAAACTGGGGAGTATCACGGGAACAGTCAGTAATGCTCACACCGGTTTGCCAATCAACGGATCCCGTTTACAAACGTTAAAAAATAAGACTTTATCCGACTCGGGCGGAAACTTTATTCTATCTTATAATCAAGAGGGAATATATCCTATAAAAGCTACTGCGGACGGATACTTTAGCCGTTGGGAAACTGCTAAAACCAAACAAGCGTTTGCATTTCTCCGGATTGATCTCAGTCCGGTTCCGCGAAGGAGGGCGGAGATTCGTAACCGAGTTGACGAACCAACTCAGGTTGCGCATGCTAATCGACGTTCCTATGTAACCAGTGAAAATAGCAATCAGGTCCTTGTGCTTGATGCCTTCACAAACACCGCAGTTGATCAGGTGGTCCTGAAATGCAGTTTATCCGATTGTCATCATCTTGGCATAGCGGCCAATCCAGTACGACCTGAGGTTTACGTAACCGTATCGGATTTGGACCAGGTATTGGTCATTGATACAACTCTCAATCAGGAAGTACATCAATTCACAGTTGGTGATTATCCAGCTGATTGTGTTGTTTCTGATGATGGGTCTATGATGTACGTGAGTCTACAGCGAGAAGATAAGATAGCAGTGGTGGATCTATCAATACCGATGCGGGTATATCGTATTGGCGTCGGCAAACAGCCGGCCGGATTAGTGCTCTCCCCAAACGGGAATCTGCTCTATGTTGCCTGCACGAGGAGTAATAGTATTTCTGTGATTGATGTTCGCACCCAGAACCGTATCATGGATATTACTGTAGGACATGCGCCGAATGTTGTCGCTATGGCGAAAAATGGAAGATATATTTACGTTATCAATACCCTTTCGGACGACTTGAGCATCATTGACATGGCAACCCATAACGAAGTTATTCGCCTCAGAATTGGTATCGCACCAATAGGTGTTTCTATTCGTCGGGAGTTGAATGGTCGTGAACTAGCATTTGTTCTTGATTACAACGGAAAAATTCGAATAATTGAAATGCCTCTGCAGGTAATATATGATGACATTAATATTACTAGTGGTCGATTTTTCAAATCTATCAGCTATAATCAATATACTAACCAATTCTATATTCTTAGCGCAAATTCTCCACAAATTAGAATTTTATACTAGGACCTGTTAACATTCATTCATCGTTAGTGTCTTCTATGGCCATTGGAGGA
>DTUY01000141.1 GCA_012963885.1 Candidatus Poribacteria bacterium
TGTTATCTCGGCTTTCTGATTCTCATCAGCTTTCTTACCTGGCTACGTTGAAAGGTCAACAGCACCCAGCCTTTAAGCCTTTAATCCATGTTAGCCAGACAAAAACTCTTTGAGTGAAATCGTAACTTGCTGGAAGACGCCATCCCAATCATTAATCTGCTGTTGTCTGAAAAGCTTCATGGTTGGATACCAAGGAGAATCTTGTCGACCTATCATCCATCGCCAATCCGGTACATATGATAACAAATTCCAAACCGGTTTTCCAAGAGCTCCCGCAACATGTACAGCAGTGTTAGATGTAGAGATAATTAAGTCTAGAGAAGCAATTTGAGCGGCAAAATCGTCAAGGCTTTGCAGAGAATCAACTTCTTCGTCATCATAAATCCGAATATTTGTTTCAGCGGTGAACTGGTCAATTTCTTTTCTTACGTTCCCATACTGAAGATTAATAAAGCAGCAATTTTTTTCAGAGAGCAGAGAAATCCACTGTCTCAAGTCCGTGCTTTTAAGCATTGCTCTTTTCGGACCTATTCTGCTGCTTCTCCAAGATATACCAACCAATAATTTGTCCTCAGCCAAAGCCTTGTATTTTTTCTTAAAAGACATTGTCTTTTCGGGACACGAAACAAGACAAGGTTTACTCCCACAAAAATCATTCTCGGTTACTCGAAACCATTTTCCCAAATTGCCAATTGGAATTTGATAATCAATGCGCTGATCAAATAATCGCCTGTCCGGTGATGTTTTCGCCGCAATAAAACTGAAGTCAGAGAAAGAGCGATGGAACAAAGGAACCAGTCTTTCTTCACATTCAACGATGACTTTGTTAGTACAATAATCAACATCATCTAGAATGCTAATAAACATTATCTGATCCCCAACCCCCTGTTCTGCCCAAATGAGAATTGACTTATCTTGGACATCCGGATTACTCAGCAAAGGTTGTGGGAAATTTCGTTTTCTCCAGAAATTACCAAAGTCATCGCAACGCCACCTCCACTCATATTCTGTCCAACCATTTAGGAAATCTCCTTTAAGCAATAAGAGCATCCCCAAATTCTTATGCGCGTCCGCAAAGTCACAGTTGAGATCAATAGCAGATTTGTAAGCTTGAATGGCAGCCTCTATTTCTCCCCGATCTTGGCAGAAGACCCCATAATTGAAATGCAACTTGGGCTGATCAGGGCTAACCTTAAGAGCACATCGGTGTGCCTCAGCCGCTCCAGAGAAGTCCCCATTCCCTTGTAACGCTGCACCAAGGTTACTATAGGCTTCACCATAGTTTGGCTTTAGGGCGACAGCCCGGCTATAGGACTCAATTGCACCTTTAAATCGTTTCCGTTCTTGCTGTACATTTCCAAGATTGTTGTACGCTTCGGCATAGTTTGGATCAGCCGAGAGAGCATTATTGTAATGTCGGATTGCTTCTTCCCATCTGTTTTGTCTTTGTAGGATAAATCCAAGATTGTTATGGGCTTCAGCACAATCAGGGCTAATCGATATGGCACGCTTGTACATTTCAGTTGCTTCTTCTAGTTTGTCCTGCTCTGCCAAAGCCAATCCAAGTCCACTATATGCCTCAACCGAATTGGGATTGACGGTTACTGCGGCCGCATAGACTTCAACAGCTCTTTTCAGCTCGCCCTTGACGCGTAAAAGACGACCTACCTGAATATACGCATCCACAAATCTCGGGTTGATCTGAAATGCTTGCTGATAGTGTACTATTGCTTCGTCTATTTGCCCCTGCATTTCCCGTATACTGCCGATACGAAAACACGCTTCAGCTGAGTCAGGATGGGTTCCCAACACCTTTTTATAACATCTGATAGCATCCTCGAATTTCTTAACGACAGAATAAGTAGAACCCAAACTATACAAATAGGTCGATTCTAAAGGATCAATAGCAGTTGCTTGGCAAATAAAGCGAATGGCATCAGTAAAGTGGCTTCTTTGATAGGAAACAAGTCCCAACAAATGGTAGGCATCGGCGTTTTCAGGCTGAATCTCAAGGATTTGGTGGTAGATGGTTTCCGCTCGGTTAAGATCACCGTTTTGATGGCATTGAGAAGCAACTTGAAAAAGATGAACAACTGTTTCCATTATTGAAATTATCTATGGACAGCAGGCAAAAACCAAATGATAAAACCGTGCACACGTTTACTACTATTGCATGGCATTCAGAATCGCCCACAACATCAAGTTCACATGCCCAACTGGGGTTAAGGCAAAGTTCATATTATATCAACGCCTAGAGTTCGACCTGAAATTTTTTGGTTAAATATTCATTATCTCTAGTCATTTATTTCGTGGATCAAAGTTGATGCTGTTTTATCACCAATAAATCCTTTTTCAATTGGATAATTGCTTCTGTCCAACATAATTCAGG